>DASZWJ010000029.1 GCA_035546635.1 Gammaproteobacteria bacterium | reverse complement strand
GATCAAGAAATGCTCTAAATTGACGCCTTTTTTCATAAATTCACCCCTTTTCCTTAAGTTAGGTGAATTATGAGGCAACGTTGGGGTTTTTACCTTTAAATTGGGGGTCCTTCGGTTAGGTTATTTCTGAGGCAATTCGGTTGGTAATTTCGAGAGGCGCCCTTAATATTTTCTTAATATTCTCTTGTTATGCTTATTCCATAACTATTGATAAATCCTCAACAGAAGCTAAACTCTCTCCGGAAATGTCCTCAGACTGCGCTTCTTTTGTTGATGTTAATCTCTAGTACGCTTGATAAACCCTATTGTTTAATCGTTATGAATGAATCTAAAGAAAATAAACTACGCGGACCGGCAGGTGTAGGTTCAAATTTCTTTCCAAAGGTTAAAAAAGAAGATGATATTCCATTTGATGCAGAGAACCATAAAAAATTATTAAAAGAAGGGGGATTCTATGACTATCGTATCTGTGAAGATTATTTATATATTCAAAGACGAGAGAGTAGGAAAGTAGGTTTTGGTACTGCTAGTACAAGACATTTGGTGGAAATTAGTCTAAATAATCCTAAGCTGAAAGGGAATGTTCGCACAGAGGCTGATTTCTCATCACATATTTTCCATCTTAAAATGGGGATGATTCCGGAAGGAAATGTTTTTTATGTATCTGGTAAGTATGGTGTCCAGTTTGAAGAAAGTATAAAAGCTTTGCTTAAATTTCCACGGGGGTTGGGTCCTTATCTCTTACTCTGTTTAGAGCAAATTTGTATGGAAAAGTTTGGCCTTTCCAAAGATAACGGCGATCTGCTGAAATTTTTTGATAACCGCAGCTTATTTCAAGAATTAAAAAAACAATATTTAATAGAAAAAACTGGTAGCGTTGGCGTAATGGCTATAGAGGCATTTTTTCAGTCTCCATTGCGGTCCCTGCATTTTGATTTGTTAAAGGTTATATACAGAACAGAAAAAAACCTTTCTAAAGATCATGAAATTCCATTAACTACTCTTTTTGAAAATCATAAATTTTTTGAGGGATTATTGACAAGAGAATTATCTAAAGCCGCACTGTTTATTGATGATGCCTTAGGACTTCTAGAACAATGCGGCGGAAAGTCCTCAAGAAGTGTTAGTACTTTTGGAATGGAGTCAATACGTATGGTTTTGTCGGATAAAGGAAAAGAACGTTGGCGGGATGCAATTAGCCGCGGTGTAGGGTTTAAACCATTTCGAAATTTTGAGCAATTGATACCCTACATGACTAAAGAACAATTATGCAAATACGAAAAGATTCTTGCTAGCCAAGCACCTAAGCCTTCTAGCTCACTGCCCTCTTCTCCGTTGACGATTGAAGAGACAGTTGAAGATTCACCCACTATTGATCTTAATTAGTCGAACGTTAAAAACCCAGTTTTAAAAATCTAAAATTGGGTTTTGTATTTCACCAATCCAAAAAAGTTGAGAAAGTCTTCCCAAGAAAAAAGCCAAAAAAATCCTCAACCACCGCAGGATAAGTCTAAAGTTGTAGCCTGCGCTTACCATCAAAGGTAAACACTTAATAATCCCACCTAATAACCACATATGAAACATTTAAACTCTCCAAAATACAAAAAATTTTGGAGAAATAAGCTTCTATTCTCATGAGTTTAAACTCGAGGAGTTTTCATGCATTTCTAAATTAAACAACTTGGTTTTTAAAATCTCTACAATGCGTTCTGCAGCTTTTCCATCACCATAAGGGGATAGGGTGTGTGACATTTGATAATATAAATCACTATCGGTGAGTAGAGTAGAAGCTTGCACCACAATATTTTCTACTGAAGTACCCACCAGTAGGCCAGCTCCGCAGCTAACAGTTTTAGGACGCTCAGTGTTATCCCGCAGAATAAGAACGGGCTTTCCTAGTGCTGGGGCTTCTTCTTGTACGCCGCCAGAATCGCTCATAATGAAATAACATAGATTCATGTAGGCGACAAAATCTGTGTAAGTGAGTGGTGCGATCAAATGAATATTGGCTTCGTCACCTAGTATTTTGTGTACTGTTTCATGTACATTAGGATTGGGATGTACAGGAAAAACAATTTGTATATCATCAAATTTTTTAGTTAAAATCTTTAAAGCTTGACAAATATTTTTCAAGGGTGCGCCATGATTTTCGCGCCGGTGAGCAGTTACTAAAATGGTTCTTTTATCAGGTTGCGGTTTAAAAGAAGGAGTTATGCCTTTTTGTATGATCATTTTGATTGCATCAATCACCGTGTTGCCCGTTATAAAAATTTTATTTTCATTAATATGTTCTCTTACTAAATTATTATATTCAATCTCAGTTGGTACAAAGTGCCAACTAGACAGCGGGCTTACAAAAATGCGATTCATTTCTTCAGGAAAAGGGTTATGGATATCAAAGGTGCGTAAACCAGCTTCAATGTGACCAACCGGAATGTGATTATAAAAACAAACTAAAGCCACAACCATCACTGTAGTCGTGTCACCTTGTATTAAGACGGCATCATATTTTTTCTCAGTAAAAATAGGAGCAACTTTTCGTAACAATTCAGTAGTCAAACTCGTCAGCGACTGATTAGGCAGCATACAATGTAATTCGATATCTGGATGAATATCGAATACTTTCAACATTTCTTGTAGCAGCTCACGATGTTGATCTGTTGCAATTAGCGTAAGTTCAAACTCTGGCTGTTTTTTTAAAGCTGCAATAATAGGTGCAAATTTAATTATTTCAGGGCGGGTGCCAAATACGCAGGCTATTTTCATAAAGAAATCCTTTTCTAAATTGATATTTTCCAGCTAATTTACTTTGCTTTGGGTATATAACACATACTTGTGTTGATATTCTTTAAGTATAGTGCTGATTTTTTCGATTAAAAAAGTATCTGATGGGTCAGTAATTGCCACTATTAATAAGCCCTCAGGCGAAAAGTACACTGGAATTACCTGATTTTTTAATAACCATCGATATTGCCGGCTCGATATTTTTTCTAACGCTTGTTTTGGGAGTGGATCAGGGATTTTTGATAACAATTCCATATTATATTGACTAGCTAATAAAGTAAGTAATTGAGCGGCAGTAATTAAACCCTGTTCAATTAAAATTTCGCCGAATTTTTTACCGGTACGTGTCTGTTCATTAAGTGTACTAAGGCATTGTTGTCGAGAGATATGGCCTCGCTGCACCATATAATCGCCTAATTTATGCTCGCCCGGCTTTAATCCCATTGGATGGGCAAAGATATGTTCTGTTTTGTCCCATTTAACAGGGGCTTTGCGTCGGGGTTTGAAGAAAAATATATAGTAAGCACGAAATACCGCATGTAAATTGAGTATGTTTCCATAAATGGCGCGTGGGATACTTAATATAGCCGGAAATAAGCCATAAATTTTCCAGCAGGCATAAAAACGCAACGCAAGCCGTTCGAGCATTAACAGTGTGCAAAGTATAATGAGAGGGTATATAAATGGCCAACGGTTAAATATGTCACCCAGACTTGGATATTGTGGGTAGTAACTCTGAAACCCTGCGTATACTAGCCAAAATAATAAGATAATATAGCCAAACCCATTAGCAAATAAGGTAATTAAAGAGCGCCGATCTTGTAGCAAGTTATATTGTAGGGGTAAATTCCCTTTCCAACCGGTCTTAATCCATTCTTGTATAGCGATCCCCATAATCCAGCGAGTTTTTTGTCTAACAGATTTCATATATTTAGTAGGAAAGTGCGCGCGTGTAGCAATATATTCCTTAAAAAGCGCTTTACGCGACCACAGACCAAAAAAAAGTGGTGTCTTTTTAGTGCGAATAATCCATTGTGTGACAAAAATACTAGATAAACCGGCCAAGCGAATGACTAAAGAGCTATGATAATCTTCTGTTAATAAATCTTCTCCAAAAGGTTTTGATGTCGGGTTGTGAGCAATTAATACCTCTATCGCTCTACGGGAAAAAGCAGTGCCAACCCCTGCAGAAGGCACTAAACCCCCCATTGCTTCGCGTACAATTAGATTCTTTGTATGGTTTTCGGCAAATTCATCATTATAAATCCAATGGGTGAAATTAAAATAATTGGTCTCCAGTGGAAAAACTGGTGTTTGTATCATATCTTTTTTAGGGATTAAATAATTATATAATTTTAACGACAAAGGATGAATCATATCTTCAGAATCATGCAACACCAAAATTTCTACCGTTATGCCGGTTTTTTGTTCTTCCGATAAAATATGGTCATAAACCGTATTTAGATTGGCAGCTTTGGTAGAAGGACCGGGCTGGAGGCCAATAATACAACACACATGCGGATTGCTATTGCTTATAGTTTGTACTGCATCAATAGTGTCCTGATCATTCGGATAAACACCCACATAGATTGTATAATTTTGGTAATCAATTTCTCTGAGATTATGCCGTAACATATCGCCGATGACATTGGCTTCTTGCCAACAGGCAACCATAATCCCAATACGCTTTTCTGCGACTGAGGCTAATTGTTCATAAGTTAGATGTGAGTGCTTGCGTGATTTAATACGACGATGGATAAAATAAATAAAATAGTAAATATCTGTAAACAAAGCATCAAGGCCAAAGACACAAAAAGCCAGCACCACAACTATAAATAAGTACCAAACAACATTGATAATAGTGTACATTATTCCATCCTTTGGATACGCGTCATATGATCATTGTTTAGAAAGAAAAATAAGTTTCTAGTGTCACCATGCTGGCATTATAAGTTGATCCATATGGATTAGGATCAATCGAATTGACCGGCACGTAATAACCTCGCGCTAACTCAAATCGTAAACGTATATTAAGCAAATTGTAGGGAGTAATCGCGATGCCAGGACCTGTTTCTATTAAGTTATTATAAAAGTAATGTCTGGTATCAAATATTGCATTTACTTTCCAGTAGATATCGACGCTAGTGTTTTTAAATTCAAAAATTCTAAAGCCTTCCCTGGCAATTAATTGACCAATCCAATCATCGTTGTAGCGGGAAAAATAGCTAAAATCAAAATAAACATCGCCAATTTGTTTGAATGGAAAACGCTTGGTGTTGGCATAATGGGGGGGGTAACCCCAATCAGTATAAAAATCTAAACCACCGCGTAAGTCCGGTGTCCACTGAGTATTATCAGATTCTTCATCGCGAATGATATTATACCCTTCGCCGCCTTCTACATAGGCATAAGCTGGAAAATTTTTAAAAGGCTGATAGCGTATACCTAAATCGCTTACTACGGAGTTATCAGCAATAATGGGTGAAGCCTGCCCGCCAATAGACGCGGTATCCTGATTATAATAAATGATACCGTATACTTGGACTTGATTATTGCTGCCAAAATTTCTACCGATACGAAAAATTCCCGGGAAAATCATATCCGGCCAACGCGGTAGGTAATAAGGTGCGAAATATAAATCGGAAAAATAGGGGTGGGGTAAAAACTGCGTCTGCACACCTGCAATATCTACCATGCTTTGTTCAGCTTTTAATCTTAGATTGGGATCAGGTGAGTTTGTGGCGACTTCTTTGTATTTATAAAAGGCTTGTTTATCCCGGTCGGAGTCATCATAAATATAGCCGATCTCGATTTTGGCTTCATAGTCCATGGGGTCTAGTTTTGCGGCTAGCAGAAAGTGAGGCAAGGCTTTTAAAGGCTGATTTACTTCAGAAAAAGCAAAGCCTAATTTTTTTTGCGTCTTAGCGCTTTGTGAGTTTTCTTTAGCTAATTGTTCTAAAATGGCGTTGGCTAATAGCGGATTTTTGAATTTTAGGTCGTAATATTTGTCTAGCTGCGCGTTATCTGCCAGCTCAGCTGTAGTGGGAGCGGACTGCTTTGAGTTGAGTGTGGGATATGCGGGTGCTACATCGTATTGAGACCAGGCATTATTACAAAAAATGAGGCTCAATAGAAAAATGATGATATAAAATTTATTATAACGAGAGGACACGCACAATTCCATTTGTGTTTTTTAAGAAGTTCCTGCTTGAGCTAAGGGGACAATTCTATACATTTGTACTTTAAAGGATTTCCTTTTTAATCACAAGAAAAAAATTACCCGTCAAGAAAAAAACTATCATGTTCAGCTGAAAATGCCATGCTTAAATTTTGCCATAGAGGCTTTGAAGCGGGGACCATATCGATACGAAAATACCACCAAAAATAGCCGCCAACATAATTGGGCGCATCGATTTTTAGACTATAAAAGTGCTGTAGAAAATCCGCTTTTTTACTTTCATATTTAGTACCAATTTCACCAAATCCCAATTTGGCGTTGGGAAAAATAACGTGTAGTTGATTAAACGTTTGGTTCCAATTAGGTGTTACGTTTGGGCAATCATCTGGATAAAAGCTAATTAATACATAATCCAGGCCTTGTTTCATGTCTTCTGGTATATTGGCATTGACCCAAGTGAACATTTCATGCCTGGGTTTATCGGCACACCCAATATTATAGTATAAGGTAACCGCTGTTTTGCGTCCTTGTGACTTTACCAGGGTATAGGCATCATGAACTTTATGTACAGTATCATTGGTTGGGCCTAACCACTCGCCATTAACTTCGTTGCCAATTTCCCAAATGTCGACATGATCGCCCAGTTGGGTTAAATATTCTTGCACCCGCTTTTTAAATGCTGGAACTGAATAGTTTTTCATAGCAAAAGAATCAGCTAGCTCACCGACAATATAACTGACCTTATGTAGTTGTGTTACAGCTAGTTGATAATTTTCAGCAGAAACAAATTCATCAAAAACAATGCGCGCTGTTGGCTTATGCGGCAGGTGTTTGAGGGCTAAGTAAATTTCATCTAGATTGTCAATGTTATCAATTGTCACGCCATAAATGGGGTGTGATAGGTTGTCGGCCTCTTTTTTCATGGCTCCTACACTTTTGGTGATGTAACTCGATGTCAATGTAAAAGCAAGAAAAAGAAGTGTTTTGGAATTAAGACTATTTAATAGGGCTTTATGCACACTACGAATCGTTTTAAACATGCCCTATTATATAAGAAATTCCACCAAAAATCAAAAAACCAGTTATTAATTATTAATATTTTACCAATAAGTAGTATTGCAAATTACTATTATTTAATATACTTCATTCCATTTAACCCCGCAACAACTGGGAGGTATTTCACCAAATTTACGGCTGTCTAAATTGGACACTTTATAACAATGGGGTCGATTTCAATTGGTGCTGGTGGTTTTGGTTTAGTGTGCGTTTTGGTCCAGCTACGCAAATCGACAAACTCATAACCTAGACTCTGAATTCCGGAAATAAGCCGTTCGATTTCACTAGTATCGCCCGGGAATTTGGCAAGACCATTTTGATCGCGGGTGTTTAATAGTTGTGCATGGATGAAAAATGAGGCCCAAACATCACGCAAAACGCTCAATCGTTTTGCATCTTTCAATAGGTCGTCCACGCCACGTAGATTAGTAACCTGGTTATTTAAATATGGCTGTATATCTCCCAAATCTTCTGGAATTACGCGTTGGCCATAATAATCACCATATACTTCATAGGGGTGATATTCATCATTACGTGCTGCACCGGGAATATTAATGACTTGGAGTTTTTGTAGCGCCCTCAGCCGCTCTTCATTTGCTACCTTATTTACCCCTGCAATATTATAAGTTAAAGCATCAGGAATGGGCGTTAAATTACAGGTTTTATTTAAAACATAACTAACCTGACCGACATTCCAAATAAATACTTGTCCAAAAATAGTATTATCTAAACTAGATGCTAAATAATGTGGTGTCAGCCAACCTTGAAAAGAAATGCCGGCACTTTGCAATAGACTAATTCCTTTATTTAGACGATTTAATACATAAGAAACTGAATCTTCTTTAATGGGTTGTTCATGAATTTTATCCCAGAATTCAAAGTCTTCGCCTGAAACACCACTAACGGGATTTCTTACATTATTATATTGGTGAGTTACACCATGTAATAAAAAACTTCCGCCATGATCCTGGGCATATTTTAAACCTTGAAGAAAATTTTTGTCAGCTGTCATTTCTTCGTAATGGGTAAAATTATAAACCTTCAAAGGATCGTTATAGATAGGAATTAATGAAACGGCAAATGGAATTTTTTCCTTTATAAATACATCTACCATAGGTTTAATGCTAGATGTAAGAAAGGGGCTGACATCTTCAAAGCGTACCAAAGCATACTTTTTTCCATTATTAACTGGTTTTTCCTCGATGATGTCAAATAATATATCTGAAAGAATAAAATATCTATCACCATAATCAACATAAGAAAAAGGAGTATCAGCGATATACCAATGATTATTATTGCGCAAAATATACGGTATTTTGTCCCCGCGGCTAGAATGGGTGGCCCAGGATAAGGTATATGCCTGCATATTTTGAGAGACTGGCTTTAGAACTACCGTGTCTGAAGAATGTAAAAAATTTTTTCCCGATTTTTCAAATTCCCCATAAGCGCTAAATGACGCATTTCTATAACTAAAAGCATTATAAAATCCCGGCTTTCCGGATGGATCTTTGTGTTGGGTGTCAATATCTTCAACTTTATCAAAGTTAACACCCCAAAGTTTTTTTAAATCTGCTGCAGTTAAGCGCCATATGCCATATTTAAACCATGCCACATTACGCTGAGTGGTGACAAAATCTGCTAAGAATGCAGCAGGAATTTGCTCGCTATTTTTGTAATTGCTGCCAATATAGATATTCGCTATACATTTATTAAAATCTCCGGACTGATATTTGCTAATGGGGATAATATATTGCTGAATATTAGAAAAATGACCCAATAAATTTTGCAAAAAAACTACATCGATTCGCCCTTCAAGGTAGCTTGGGTCATTAGTTGGCTTGTCATAGTAAATTTGTACACACTTAATGGCAGGTATTTTTGTTTCAGTCGCATATGAAGTGCTAACTAAAAATAAATAGATCAAAAATAAATATAAGTATTTTAACTTAAATTTCATAGATTTTCCTTGATTTAATAAATTGGTTATCCATAAAAAATTTTAAAAACAAAGCGCAAAATCTCTTTTAACAATGATCAATTTTTCTCTTGATTTTAAAAAAATTTTTGACATAATCTTCGGCGCATAATGGCTCTGAAAAATAAAAACCTTGTATTTCATCGCAACCATGCTCGCGTAAAAAGTCCAATTGAGCTTGGTTTTCAACACCTTCTGCTAAAGTGCGCAGGTTTAAACTTTTTGCAAGACTTATAATGTTTAGCACTATAGTTTTATCAATGACATTCTCAGGTAAATGTGTAATAAATGATCGGTCTATTTTTAACTTATTTAGAGGCAGGTTTTTAAGGTGTTCTAAATTAGAATAACCAGTACCAAAGTCGTCAAGAGAAATACTTACACCCAGATTTTGGAGCTGATATAGTGCATCTGCTGCATAAGAAAAATTTTCCGTAAATGTATTTTCAGTTAATTCAAGTTCCAAATAATGTGCATTTAATTGCCCAGATTTTAATTTATTCATAATTTTCTCGCACAGTACTGGTGATTGGCACTGCTTGCTAGAGAGATTAATACTAATGCGCCCATTAAACAGATTTTGTTGCTGCCATTCTAGCGCTTGTGTTGCCACTGTATCTAATATCCATTCAGAGATTTCAGCGATAATGCCGATATTCTCTGCAAGCGTAATAAATTTACTAGGTAATAGTAAGCCTTTCTTAGGATGTTGCCAGCGAATTAATGCTTCAAAACCGCTTATCGTTTTGCTGCGTAGGTCAATAATGGGTTGATAATGAATGACAAATTCGCGTTTTTCTAGTGCTTTAATTAGGCTGCTTTCAATAGATAATTGCGCGAATACTTCTTGTTGCATATGTTTTGAATAAAATTGCCAACTGAAATGATTTTTTTTAGCCGCATACATGGCAAGATCAGCATTTTTCATTAATACTGCAGCTGTGGTGCCATGATAAGGGTAGATACTAATGCCGATACTACAATGCATATATAAATTATGTTTAGCTAGTTGAAAGGGCTTAGATAATTCTGACAAATAACGTTGGGCAATAGTAATTGCTTCTGCTTGCGCGGTGATATGTGAAACCGATAGCACGAATTCATCGCCACCTAAGCGAGCTAATAAATCTTGCGCTTTAGTATGCTTTTGTAAGCGCTCTGCAATAGATCTCAAGAGCCCATCGCCCATGACATGGCCTAAAGAGTCATTAATGATTTTAAAACGATTTAAATCAAAAAATAATATGGCTGCAAGATGCTTTTTACTTTTGGCTTGGCTCAATGCGTTTTTGATATGACTCATTAAATGTAAGCGATTGGCTAAGCCAGTCAAAGCGTCATGTGTTGCATAATAAAGCAATTGTTGTTCGGCTAATTTATTATGCGTAATATCATGGAAGCTAAACACGCGGCCAATAATTCGCCGATTAACGCATTGTGGATATGATTGATACCTGAGAATCTTTCCGTTTTTGCAGTATAGATCAGTAGATATAATTTCAGCAGAATTTTTTAGTTCCTGAATATTTTTAGAAAATAAATGTGGAACTAATGAATCAAGTTGTGAGACTAAATGACTTGATATTGCTTTATCTTTTTCTATAGCTAAAATCTGCAACAAGTTATTATTAAATTTAATTATTTTTCCTTTGTCATTGGTTATTAAAATACCATCGCCGATAGATTCCAATGTTGCCTGACTTAAAGATGATAGGTGCTGTAATTGTTTTTTTTGTTTGTGGGCATATTGCGCGATATAAACAATTAAGCCTAAGAGTAGAATGAAATAAGGAATTTGAAATTGAACTAGGATAGCGTAGTGATAAGATATGGCTAGCAAAACCGCAATAATTAGAGGCAATAGTACCCATCCGCCAATGGCAGTGACTATGCGGGTCAAGCTTTGATTATACAGCATCCATTGCATGGTAGTAAGACTCTTGGTCATCTGTGAGCAAGTAATTGATTGTAGATGAAATCACCTACTTTTGCCAAAACTTTTTTAGGGGCCAATGGAGTCGCGCAAAGACTCACAAAAGGGTAAATATTCGAGGGCACATAAACCCCGTATTTCTCAAGGAGGACATGATGTGCCATAAGTTGATATAATATGACGCTATTATAAAGGGATAAAAATGTTTTTTACCCAGTATGTGCCTTTGGCGGATAAGGTAGAGGTTTACAACAACAGCTATGGTGATACAAGATTGGTGGCTGATAACTGCATAGATAAATCATCGAGAGTGTATCAACCGCGGTTTGGAAAGAAATTCAGGAAAAAATCGATGAAAGATAATCAAGAAGCAATCCCTTCAATACATGATGTCTTGTGGCCAGCGCTACATAAAGCCTTTCTCCGTGCGGCGGAACTTGCTAAGCAGTAGGTTGATATATTTGCCATGATCTACCAGAACAACCATCAGTCACTAACCCGATATCCGCTATTGTAGAAATTCTCAGCACCGAAGGAGCTTTAACTGAGGCATGTGCCTTATGATAAAGTTGATGCATTTGTGGCTGGCGAAGCAAAATATTTTTAAGGATAAAATATGATCTTTAAGGCAAGAAATCAAGATTTCATAAATTACTTTGGGATTGTAGGACAGGGAATGCTCAAGCGGCACTTGGTTTGGCTAAACATTTTCAATATGTTATTGCTACAGATTTATCTGAAGAACAACTTGCAAGCCCCTCATTTACCTAATATCAAATATTTGGTTTCTCCTTCGGAGCAAATTGCTATACGGGGTAAGTCAGTTGATTTGGTCGTAGTTGCTCAGGCATTACATTGGTTTATCAGCCGATTGATTGCGGTGTAACAGTTTTTAAGATGATAATATCTTTGTTGCTTAAAACTACAAATTCCTTATCTGGATTTAGTTTCATTGATTTTCTAATCTCTTCCGGTATAAAAACTTGACCTATCTACCTCCAGCCCAATCCGAATTAGCTAATCAGACTAAAGCTATGCGGAACCAAATTCAGCGACCAGAGCATCTATAAAACTACGCAACTTGATGGTTGGTTTGCGAGCCGCAGGATAAACCACATGCATTGGTTTAGTAGGGCCTTCGTAGTCAGCCAGAATGCGAACAAGTTTCCCAGCTTTCACCTCAGTAGCAAGAATAGTTTCTGGCCCAAGTGTAATACCAAACCCGGCTATCGCTGCGTGTAATAAGGCTTTCCAGTCGTTAGAACGTAAGCGGCCGTTTGCAGCTACCTCCAGGGCCTTTCCGCCCCGGGTAAAACACCAGCGACAAGGAGTAACAAGCGAGCTATTGGTGTATATAAGGCAATCATATTTTACTAATTCGTCAGGTGTACTTGGCGTACCACGTTTTGACAGATAGTCAGGTGAGGCGCAAGCAATCAACCGATAAGGTGCTAATGGGCGGGCGATTAAGGATGAATCTTCCAGTTCACCTATTCGAATCATAACTTCGATACCTTCTTCCAGGGGGTCAACCAAGCGGTCGCTCAGAGAAAGGTCGATCTGCATTTCGGGATGTTTAGCAAGAAATTTCGTAATGAAAGGGGGCATACCAAAAGCGCCGAATGTCATGGGTGCACTTACCTTCAGTACTCCTTTTGGTTGAGTATGCATATCTAGCGCCAGCGAATCGGCAGCTTCGACTTCTGACAACACAAGTTTGCATCGATCATAGTAAGCCCGTCCAACATCTGTCAGGCTTTGTCTGCGTGTTGTGCGATTGAGCAATGTCGTTCCAAGTTTGGTTTCCAAAAACACAATATGCTTTGCTACCATTTGTGGTGATATTCCCAGAATTTTAGCTGCGGCAGCAAACGAGCCAAGATCAGCCGACTTTACGAAAACACTCATGCTGGTTAGCCTGTCCATAATTCCCCACTGTTAATTGTTAATTACAAAAATAAAATGCTATATATCTTTAATTTTATATCAATCAAACTATCCCTGTCCTTCACATTCAGGAGTTAAACACATGAAAATTGGGATTATTGGTGCGGGCTTCGTTGGTCGTGCTATCGGTAAATTGGCCACAGGTGCGGGTCATCAGGTTATGCTCAGCAATTCGCGCGGGCCACATACCTTGTTCAGTCTGCCTTATGCTATAGGATGCCAAGTTGGCACGGTTGAAGAAGCCGCTGTTTTTGGTGACATCGTCATTATCGCGGTTCCCTTGGTTGCTTATCGTAGCATTCCTGTTAAACCGCTAGCAGGTAAAGTGGTCATTGATGCTAACAACTATTATCCAGAACGAGATGGTCATATAGCTGAGCTGGACAGGCAGGAAACAACTACCAGCGAATTGCTCGCGCGGCATCTGCTGTCATCACGCACGGTCAAGGCATTCAATGCCATCTCTATGAATGATCTCGAAATAGGTGGCCTTTCTGCCAATGTGCCAAATCGGCGTGCATTGCCGATTGCTGGTGACGACAATGAGGGCAAGGCGATTGTGACTGCGTTGCTGGATACGTTCGGGTTTGATGTGGTTGATGCTGGGCCACTTTCGGAGGGATGGCGCTTTGAGCGTGGTGCCCCAGTTTATTGTGTGCCACTTAACAAGGAGAGCCTGATTGTGCAGTTAGCTGCTACTCGCCGAGAATTTTTTAAACTCTAATAGATAGGTTTATCTGTTTTTTTCATCTGGGACACCTTCTTTTTCTTTCCACGATTACATAGGAATTACATGGCTGATTCAAGCTGGTTTGTGTCAAAACTTGCGCAAAATAACGAAAAACGATATATTGTGAAAGTATTAACGCAGGCATCGTTATGAAACTACCCGAATTTATCCATACTTTACAGACTCAAGGACGTCATTCATTCGCAGTTTCGGAAGCGGAACAGGCTTTGGGACTGCAAAAAGTAGCAACCTTGAATGCTATCCGGCGTATGGCTTTGCAAGGTCTTTTGGTAAGCCCCGCCCGTGGTTTCTATCTGATAGTGCCTCCTGAGTACCAAGCCTATGGCTGTCTTCCGGCGGACATGTTCATCGCTGATCTTATGAATTACTTCGGCCAACCCTATTATGTGGGCTATCTAAGTGCTGCACAATATTATGGAGCGGCGCATCAAAAACCTCAGCGTTTTCAGGTGGTGACTAATAAAAATCGGCGACCCATACAGTGTGGACGTATTTATATCGAGTTCATTGCTAATAGGAAAGTTGCAGAGATGCCGACAAAGCCTATAAACACTTTGACTGGAACCATCAACATAGCTACAGCAGAAGTGCTGATGGCTGATCTGGTCTCATCTCCGCATCATGCGGCTGGAATAAACAATGTGGCTACGGTATTGACAGAATTGGTTGAAAGTATCGATGATAAACAACTTTTGGATTTATCTAAGATTAATACCGAACTTTTCTGGGTACAACGATTAGGGTATTTGTCAGAATTTTTAGGGCTTGAAAGGTTGGTGCCAGTGCTGGAAAAAATTTTACACCCGCATAAACTGCATTGGGTGCGTTTAGTTTCGCGTTTTGGCTATAAAACTTTATCGCGTAATAATAAATGGAAAATTATAGTAAACACCGAAATCGAGACTGATTTATGATTCCTATGGCCCATATTACTCAATGGCGGCAGCTTGCACCTTGGTCAGATGATATGCAGGTGGAACAGGATTTAATCTTATCGCGCATTATTGTCGATATTTTTTCTGATCCAATCTTAAAAAATGAATTAGCATTTCGTGGTGGTACTGCTTTGCATAAACTGTTTTTTCAGCCTGCACAGAGGTACAGTGAGGATATAGATTTGGTCAGAACAAATCCCGGTAAAATTACTGATATAGTTGATGCCTTGCGAGCGCGGCTCGATGTATGGTTGGGTGAGCCTAAAACAAGTCGCAATTATTCCAGCTTTAAGCTTCTCTATCGCTTTGCTCCGGAAACGTCGAAATCAGTTTCATTGCGGGTAAAAATTGAAATTAATACCCGAGAGAATTTTTCTGTGCTTGATCGAATATCTAAGAAATTCTTGGTAAATTCAGCATGGTTTTCAGGTGAGGCCGAGGTCAATACCTATCAATTTGAGGAGTTATTAGCCACTAAATTAAGGGCTTTATATCAGCGGAAAAAAGGGCGAGATCTATTTGATTTATGGCTTGCGCTTAAACAGGAAGGCTTAGATATTGATAACCTGGTTCGTATATTTCTGCTTTATATGCGGGAAGGCAAAGTCATTTCCAGAGAAATTTTTGAGAAGAACATAGATTTAAAGCTGCAAGAACAAGTTTTTGTGGATGATATTAACCTTTTGATGACTTCTGAACTGCGGAAAAACCAATCAAAACTCATGGTAACAGATAGCAATAATGTTATGGTAACAGAGGATGGTCGGAAAATGCGGACTGAGGGGTGGAGTTTGTTTGATGCAGCAAAGGAAGTTAAACAAAAGATATTAGTTTTGTTGCCTTAAGAGAGATTATTTTAAAATTATAACGGTTAGAGTCGCTCAAAGTATCTATTTTTGTATATTTAGGACGACTCTAACCGTTAGAGCATACTAAAAAATTTAACGCTCGCTGCTGAGCAAGGGTTGTAGGGAAAAACCTGCAACCCTTTGGACAGCGTGGGGTCGCCTCCAAAATATCAAGCTCAAGCCCTTCGGGTGCGCTACGCGCAACCTTGACATTTTTCCGGCTTCTCTGGCTGCCAACCCATTAACTAATCACCCCAACGTATGCACTAGCAATTGCTGGTCTGCTGTGACCCGCTACCTCTGCAATTTCCTGTCTGGCTGTCTGGTCTAATTGTCTGTTTATTTCAGCATTATTATTCTTTAGTGGACCCTCCTGTCCGGTAATGCTCTGATAAATCTCATTTAATCGCTCATGGCGCAATCCGTGACTGGTTATACCGTCTTTGCGACTGATACCATGTTGCCTGCAGATATAGTAATAGTGGTTGCGCCACTGTTTATAGCTGTATTTAGCCGGAATCATCGAATGGGAACGATTGCTTATCAAAGCCTTTGCCTGCGCCAATACCGTGCGTTGGTATTCCGTGGTAATAGGGATAATACGATCTCGTCCGCCTTTAGTACCCCAATTGACAGCAAGATAATTCATTTTATCGGCTCCATGCGGATTTAGCAGGGCAGCTTCCTTCATACGTAAACCGAAAGCGCGTTGCAGTTCCAACTGTAACGCAATAAATTTATCCTGCATTTGGATAGCATTAAGTTTATGTTTTAAATCCTGCTGCTGGCTGCTCCAGGTTTTATCTATTTGAGCGGCCAAATGGCGTGTTACGCTTTCAGGGTGTTTAACATAATTTTCTGAGCTACGGATCATCCCGGGCTTGCCTATCCATTCTGCAAATACTCGGAATGTGCTAATGCGGTTTTGAATGGTGGAGGCGGATAGTTTCTTAGCTTCCCAGATATGACCCAAAGCCATAATATGCCATTCTTTAAAACCGTCAACGTCATCGAGTTTATAACCTAATTCGCGTAACTCTTTAAATCCGCGCCATAAAATTTCCTGGCGGGCATCCTGCACAATTAAACATTTGTTTAAGTGACCCTGTGTTTATTGATCTTTTTAATCAGGTTAAGAATGATACTGCAGCATCAAGCTATTATTTACTAGATGCATCGGGAAGCTTTTTATTTTTGGATGACTCGGGTACCCCAACATGGCTAATTGTTAAAACTGAGGATGAAATTCGAGAGTTTGCACAACAAGCCGAGTACGAAGGAGCGCCAAAAGAACTTCTAGAATCATTGAAAAAAGGAGAGGTAATAGCACATTTCAATAATTTCGATGAATATGTAGATGCGACTAATGGGGATTGGAGTAAGTATTTATTTCCTGCGAAAATTGTGAAAGGAGTCAAGCAATATCATTACTCAATATTAAAAAGTCTTCCTGGTTTTCCAATAAAGCAAAATAAAATTTTTCCATTTAGTGAATACCTAAATAGCAATTCACCCACTTAATTTTACTGAGTGGTCAGATTAGCTACCAATCTTGACCATTCCATGAATTGCTATGCGAATTGCTTCTGCATCCGTGTTAGCTTCAAGGTTTTTAAACCCGCTCGCAACTATGGTAAGCATTTGTAACTCGCAATGTGAAAGTTGGGCTGCCGGGACTTGCAGTATCGCTGTCACCTCAATAACGACAAGGAGCAACCTGCGTGATTAAGGTTTTACTAGTCGATGACCATGAGTTAGTGCGTACCAGCATCAAGTTACTTTTAGGTGATGTTGAAAACATTGTTGTAACTGGCGAGGCTAAAAGTGGTGAAGATGCTATTCGTTTAGCCCGAGAACTTGATCCAGATGTTATTCTAATGGATCTGAACATGCCAGGCATGGGTGGTTTTGAAGCAGTAATGCGCGTACTGCGTAATAAACCAACGCCAAAGATATTGATCCTTAGTGCCTACACTAGTGGGCTTGTACCCGCACGATTGCTAAATTTAGGTGTAACCGGTTATTTGAGCAAACATGCAAAGCGCGAAGACATGATACATGCAATCCAGACAGTTTATTCTGGAAATCGCTATATTGACCCATTAATAGCGGATTCCATCGCTTCATTTCATACTACTTCAAAAAATAATTTATCCTCAGTAGTGCAACTTACAGATCGCGAGTTACAAATGCTCATTTTAATTGCCAACGGTATGGATAGAAATGATATTGCTAAGAGTTTGTATCTCAGCAAAAAAAAGATCAACGGCTATATCTCCAGCGCAATAAAAAAGCTTGGCACTAACACGGATGCAGAAGCAATTCGCATAGCAATTCAAAGCGGGTTGGTCAAGATAGCTAGCCAGACCACTCAGTAAAATTAATCTGCGGATAATTAAAATTACTATGGCGTCTGAGGTGCAAGTGTGAACTGAGCCAGGGCAGATTTATTGCTCAAATCGGCTTGCCATGGGTTAATCCGTTTTGGGTTCCATCGCAAGATGAAATTGATTCACGCCGAGCGTATGGGGTTTAAAAATTTTGAAAACTACCGATTACGAGTTAGAGTGTTATGTGGTTGATAAAGTGCCCCCTAAATTGGGAAAGACCCGAAAGACCCGACACATCGTGCATGGCTCTGCAGTTGAATAAAGAAAACAAAAGACTCCAGTGTTGACTTTGTTGAAGGGCGGAACAACTTACCCAACACAAAGTACAAAATCAAAGCTAGTAAGTTTGAATTTTGATGAGAGTCGCGCAAAAGTCGCGCAAGCAATTTAGTAGGTTGGGGTAGGTGGGTGTAAGCCTTTGATTTTATGGTGGGCCCACTAGGACTCGAACCTAGGACCAAGGGATTATGAGTTCCAAAAAGATGAGTTTTAACTGGTTTTAAGCACTTCGACACATTTTTAAAATTTCAAAAAGTCCTTGTTTTACTGGATATTTTATTTCACAATTTGTTCTACGTTCTTGGAACGACTTTTATTTATACCTTCGACACATATTCGACACGGAAAACCTATGAAGATCACTAAGTTGATGGTGGATAAGCTGCCATTGCCGACGTCTGCTGTAGCAGGTAAGACAGCGCAGAAGCGGTATTATGATGATGTGATGAAAGGGTTTGGGGTTCGGGTGACTTCCGGTGGCACTAAGGCATTTTTTGTGGAAAAGCTGGTGCAGGGTAAGCTGCGTCGTATCACTCTGGGGCGTTATCCCGAGCTGACGGCTGAGCAAGCGCGGCGTGAGGGACAAAAGCTGCTGGGTAAGATTGCAACCGGTATTGACCCTATTGCGGAAAAAAAGGAAGCTAGAGTGAAGGTCATCACCCTTAAGCAGGTGTTTGAGGATTACCTCAACGCCAGAAAAACCTTGAAACCTAGTACAGTATTTGATTATCAGCGGGTGATGCGTGAAGCCTTTGCTGACTGGCAGAGCAAACCCTTGTTAAGCATCAGTAAGGACATGATTACCAAACGTCATACTCAGTTGGGCGAACGTAGTAAGGCCAGGGCTAATCTGGCTATGCGCTACCTGCGAGCGATTTTTAACTTTGCAGCTGGGGAGTATGAGGATGCCAAAGGCCAATCACTAATTACGGAAAATCCTATCAGGAGGTTATCACAGACTCGGGCTTGGTATAAGGTCAACAAGCGCCAAAGCTTTATTAAAGCTCATGAGTTATTCCTTTGGTACAGAGAGGTAGTAAACGTCCAAAACACGGTATTGCGTGATTACTTGTTGTTGCTATTATTTACTGGCTTACGGCGAGAGGAAGCCATGACACTGAAGTGGGAGCAGATAGACTTAATGGCGCAAACCCTGACATTGCCTGATCCTAAGAACCATCAACCACATATTTTGCCGCTATCTGATTTTTTGTTGGAGCTATTAATCAAGCGGAAAGAAGAGGCATTAGGGGAATATGTTTTTCCAGGCACTGGCGCCAAGGGTTATCTGGTCGACCCTCGCAAGCAGGTAGCTAAGGTAATTGAGGCCTCTGGAGTTTCTTTTATGCTGCATGATCTGCGTCGCACCTTCATTACTATTGCTGAGAGCTTGGATATTTCGGCCTATGCTGTTAAACGTCTGGTAAACCATAAGATGAATCATGATGTGACAGCAGGCTACATTGTGAGCGATGTCGAACGGCTCCGTAAGCCGATGCAGCAGATTACGGATTATATTGTGGGGCAAATTGGACAAAAATAGTTTTAGTAATCATACTGATCTAAGCTACAAAGCCCCAACAAAGTTGCCTAAGATTTATACAAAATAACCATTTATGTGTTCAGCAATGGCTTTCGCATTTTTAGTGTAATTTTGATTTCAGATAATTGCGAAACAGCTTGTTTCGCGAGAATGCATCTTTTTACCAAGGAATAAACCGACTTGGAAAAAAAGTCCACAACTTGTGGACTAAATATCTTAGTTAACTGTAGAAGTAGGTGTGACAGAATATTACTGACCGGTCTTGAAACAAGAGTAATTTGATCTAGAAAATGGGACACTCATGATTAAAATACTGTTAATTAGTGATACTCATGGTCGTCTTGATATAATCAACGATCTGATTGAAAAAACAAAGGTAGATTTAGTAATTCATGCGGGCGATTTTGGATTTTATAATGAATCTAGTTACAGGCATATTAGTAGTCGTGAATTACGCTTGCTTATTTCACATTCTCCTTATGGGAAAGATTATCGCGTTGATAAGCAAACTAGTCGTGAGATGTTAATTGAAATTGTGAAACGGCATCAACTACTGGGTGATTTTTCGGCTTATCAAGATGGTAATAAAAGGTTTGATGTTCCAATCTATGCAGTATATGGTAATCACGAAGATTCTTATGTTATTGAACAATTAAAAGGAAATAATAAAATTCACCATTTTAATTTGTTAGATGAAGATAATATCTACCAAATTGCGGATGATAATGAACCTGGATTTAAATTATTTGGTATAGGAGGAAATTTTTTGGTAAGTAATAAATTGCTCGATAAGCCTATTGCTGGTAAAGCAGGAAAGATTTGGTCCACACTACATCAGTTTGGCTTTTTGTATAGAAAGCTTGAGAAAAAAAGTAAACCCTCAATATTCGTTTCTCATGTCAGCCCAGGTAAAGAGCCTTTATTAACTCGTCTGATCATTCATTTTATGCCGGACATTTGGGTCAGTGGCCATATGGGAGCGCCTTACACTTGCGTGTGGAATGAGTTTACTGTTCGCAACATGAATGAATCGTTGTTTTGGTTAAATTCAGCATTAGAAAAATTACCTACGCTGGCTGAGGAATATTTAACCCCGGAGGCAAAATTAGCCTATGATGTGATAAAGCGTGAAATTCCGCGTAAAGATTTTTGGTTTAAAAAACTGTGGTATGTAAATTTACCTGATGCTAAAAATGGTTATGCAATTTTGACTTATTATGATGAGAAATTTTTCGTAGAAGGGCGATGCTATGACCTTTTTTAATTCCCAGATTTTTGAGTATAAATTGTCCATTTAATAGAGCAAATTCTTGTTAAGCATCAGTAAGAACATGATTGCCGTCATACCCAATTGAGTGAGCACAGCAAGGCCAGAGCTAATCTAATTATGCGTTATTTACGAGCGATTTTTAACTTTGCTGCAAGAGAGAACGGCTGCGTAAGCCAATGCAGCAGATTACGGATTATATTGTGGGACAAGTTGGACTAAAATAGCTCAATGTTTTATGAGAAAAGATATGAATAAAAATCAACCATTCAATGATTTACCACTTTTGCCGCCTGCTGTGGACTTGGAAACCACAACTATTTTAAAAAAAGCTATCGAAGCAAACCGGCAGCTTGCAGAATTAAAGGGATTGGTTAATTCAATTCCTAATCAAGAGATTCTGGTTGATGGCATTGTATTGCAAGAGGCGAGATTGTCATCCGAAATTGAGAATATCGTTACGACCAATGACGAATTATACAAAGCGGCTGCAGATGAAAAACTGGCTACTGATCCTCAGGCGAAAGAGGTTTTACGCTATCGTGAAGCACTTTGGAGCGGTTTTCAGCAACTGAAAGAAAGGCCATTATCAACTAACTTATTTATAGACTTGGTGAGAATTATTAAGGGTCGTGATATCGGCATTCGTCGAGTGCCTGGAACAAAAATAGCCAATTCAAAAGGAGAGGTGTTATATACCCCACCGGAAGGTGAATCAGTCATTCGTGATAAATTATCTAATCTTGAGCATTTCATTCATGCTGAAAATGGTATCGACGCATTAATTAAGCTGGCAGTCATGCACTATCAGTTTGAGGCAATTCATCCTTTTGTGGATGGAAATGGTCGTACTGGCCGTGTTATTAATATCTTGTTTCTGGCTGAAAAAGGGTTGCTTGATAAGCCGATTCTTTTTCTAAGTCATTATATCTTGCAAACCAGGCAAGCATACTATGAGGGCCTGCGACGGGTGACTGAGGAGGGGGCATGGGCTGATTGGGTTTTGTACATATTGGAAGCTGTTCGGGTCACAGCGTTTGAAACCCAAGAGCGGGTAATCAAAATACTCGAAGCTATAGAATCCACTAAAAATCAGGTACAGGTTAAAGCCCCTAAAATTTATAGTAGAGATTTAATTGATATCATATTTCGTAATCCCTACTGCAAGGTTCGTTTCTTAGAGGATGTTGGGTTAGCCAAGCGCCAGACGGCTGCTCGGTATCTACAGACTCTTGAGGAGTTAAATCTGCTGGAAAGCACCAAAATTGGCAAAGAAAAATACTATATTAATAAAGTTTTGACCAAAATATTGAGCTCATAGTGCATTGATTTAATTGGATTTTTTATAACGTGTCGAAAAAATCGGAAAAAATCGACACGTTCTGTTAACGTGTCGATTCAATCGACATGATGTATTATCTAATAAAAAAACCTAATTTTTTCAAAGAGTTAATAAGGCTAATGAGGGTTGAATTTCTAGCGAAGAAGGGAGCACGCTGATTTCGAAAACGTGCACAGCTTGTGCAACAATTTATAGCATTTATAATTATAATTCTTTCTAACCAATAATAAGCCATTAAGCCATGTTCACCGTATCGCATAAAGTAAGATGATCCCCTCTTTCCTGTAGTTTTCCGGCATTTAGTAGTTCCTGAATCTCCGGCTCGATCACTTCGCGCAACTGAGCACTGGTGGATTTGAACCCTAGTAGGTGAGCCACCTCGGAGGGAAGTTGGTCACGGCTGGCGCCGAAATTGGCTTTTATCAAAACAAGGATGGTTTTCCTGATTTCTTGCGGGGGTAAGTGTTCCGGTTTGCGCAGGCTTGGAGAAGACACATTGTTGCGATTTCGTACCTGAACATCTACTCCTTGTTTAAGATAAAAATCCCCTTCTTGTATGATAATGCCATGTTGGGCTGCCTGCATAAGCCCTGCCTTGACCTTGGCCTGAATACGGTTGCCGGCACGTGCTAAGTTCCACAGCATACGAACACGAGTAACGATTTCGTTTTCATGAATAGGGCTTTCTGCCTCAACAATTTTACCGACAATTTCTGTCATGTCTTGATTTGTCACTTCGTGTGGCGCTACATCACTGGGTACAAGGAATAAGGCTTCCTGATAGGGTACAGATAGACTCTTTTCGCCCACGTTGACATACAATGTAGCTGTGTCGCCGTCATCATGAGAAACAACATTGAATATTTGGCGTGTGGTGGGTTTTTCCTGCTGTTCGAGAGATGCCAAAGTTTTCTTTGCTTGTTCGATGGCAAAAATTGTTTTTTCCAGTTGTTCCTTCGTAAACCCCTAATAATCCCACCTAATAACCACGCATCAAACATTTAAACTCTCCAAAATATAAAACATTTTGGAGAAATATATGTCCACAAAACCAGCGCCATTTATTGAGCTAAAAACACCATCCACTTTAAAAAGAT
>DASZWJ010000027.1 GCA_035546635.1 Gammaproteobacteria bacterium | reverse complement strand
CGCCTGGGGTGATCCTACTTTAGCAACTCGAGAAAAAGGCAAAATTATTACTGAAGCTTATGTGGATTATATTCTTAAACAGATCAATGTTTTTATTGCGCAATAGAAAATTCGCGGAGATTATTCATTTCTTTCTGCCTTAAGAGAGAAGGTTTTGATTAATAATTTACACATATTTTTAGCGGTAATTTATGACTATAGATAAGAAAGTAACTACAGAAAATCATTATTGCGGATTGAAAAATCTGAGATTGTAAAAGGTGTAAAGAGAAATGCAAAACAAGCTGTGCAATTATTTCAAGAGGCTGAACAGAAAAGTATCATCAAAGCTAGTCGAACGTTAAAAACCCCTAATTAAGTAGTTTTTCTCGAAAAAATCTATTCTAAATAGTCTTCTTTTTTATATAATTTTGCAAGGTTTTGAAGCATTGGCTTCCAAAACCTTGCAAAATCTAAAAGAAAAGAGGTGGGCCAATGAAGCCAAAAATGCTAAAAAAACTCCACTAGACGATCTGTTTCGTTCCCAATTAGAAAGCATTATTAACATGCGCCATTCAAAAATGAAGGGCATTTAGGCCGAAACTATTTGTATGGCAAGCTAGGAGATGCCATCAATGCGTTAATGGTAGGTGCTGGTTATAACTTTAAGCTAATCCTCCGTTGGTTGAGGATTTTTTTGGCTATTTTGGGCAGGAAGGTTTTGCAACTTTTTTAGACGCTTCAAGATAAAAACCCAGTTTTAGATTTTTAAAAATGAGTTTTTAACGTTCGACTCTTTAGTCTTATAATTGGCGCAAAAACCAAAGTATTAAACCATACTGAGAGGCTAATAAATGTAATCCTTCCGGCCGTAGTACACGGTTCAGCACCATATGGTGCTGAACCGCGTACTTTTCTATGGGGATGATTTAATTGCTTAACGGTGGGTGGTTATCAGCGGTTAGGCTTAATATTCGATTGCAGGTAGCGTTCAATATGTCCCAGCCTTGCTGCTGTACTAGAAATAGCCTTTCTAATTTTTCGGGAGAAATATCTTTTACTAAAAGCTCTTTACCCATTTGTTCATGTTTTTCATCTATATCATGGATTTGTAGGTATTGTATTCTTCGATATTTGCATAAAGCAGTTTTTGCTATTGGGAAAAAGATGTTTGCGCTTGTTTCAAGGACAAGATGTATTAGTAGCGTTTTTTGCTCATCATTCAAAGTAAACATTTTCCAGGCAAACCAGCTGCAGGTTGCTTCCAGAATTGGGTCCCACACGGGCGGTCGTTCATTTCTGTCTTTATGCAGCAATAAATTATGCCCCAGCTCTTCTTGCAAGTGTTCAATGGTTATATTCATAAATTGTGAGTCATCGCAAAAAACGTTGCGTAACATAACTACTTTTTGGAAATAATTTGATAAAACTTGGACGCAATCTAATAATAGTTCTCGTGTAGATGATTCAGCCATTTGTTCACTCTGAATGAACTGAATAAATGGACTGTTTCTAAATTGATTAGCAAAGTATTTATTCTTCTCAAATAATCCATTTTCGTAATTTATCATAGCTATCAGACCTCTCTCTAAGTTAAAAATTCATAGATTATTGGAATCCTTATGCTAATTTTTCCGGTTGTTTTTCCTCATTATGTATTACTTTAAAAGTTTCCTCTGAGCGCATAATCCAGGGGAATAAAGTGGCGGGGTTATCAAAGCCATCTGCCAGAATTTTTGCAATCTTCTGGGAATGTGAAGCTGCTTTAAAAAGCTCAATTATGTGAGGTGGTGGCGGCATCAATAGATTATATGTCCATTGGGTTGCCCACTGCGCATGTAATTTCCAGCTTAGCTCAAATGTTTTTGTCATCCAGGACTCATCAAATGGAGCCTGACCACGGTCTAAAATACTTTTAAGATAGATACTTGCTGATTTAGCTGCGCTGTTTGCTCCTTGTCCCGCAATTGGGTCATTAAGTACAACAGCATCACCCAACCCTAAAACGGATTTGCCGCAAGGTAATTTTGAAATAGGAAGCTTCACTAAAGGGGTATAAGAGCCTGTAAGTGTTCCACGGTTATCTGTTAGCTTGGTGTTTTGAAAACGCTCTGCTTCCCAAGGTAAGTAATTTTTTAAAAGATTGAGTGCCTTTTCCAATCGTTCTTCTGGATTGGTTAAGCCTTCCCAACAGTCGAATGCATTTCCAAAAATACCTTCAAATAGCATCATTTCACAATGGCCATTCAGTGTTAGGCCTGGCATTGTGAAATATTCCCCTATTCCTGGAATGATATGCGCGCGTACACCTAGTGAATCTGCAGGAATAGCACCTTGCACATAGATACAAGCTAAAGCACGTTGTGGTTTATCAAAAGGTGATCGTGAATGATTTATTGGAAATATGCTGCTGATTTCACCCTTGCCGGTTGCTACGATGGTAAGTTCATGCTCTTTAGTAATTCTATTTAATTCTTGTGTATCTGTATTTTGAATATGAATTTTTCCGGAAAGCTTCTCAAATTCATCCATCCAGCGTGAAAATTTTAACCGTTGATCTATTGATTGATAAGGTTTAGTTGTTTTCCCCTGGAAGTAAATTTCTTTTTTTATTGTCTCTGGATTAACTAGAGTAAAAGTTACGGATTTATTTTGAGGGCAGAGTGTATCCCAAAAATTTATACCAAGTTCTCTTTCAACTTGGAGGGAAGAATCGAACATACCCTGACTCGACATAATCCCACCCTGAAGGATCTGTTCTGCTGATTTATTTGTGAAAATAGAAACACTATACTTTTTATTGGATTTTAATAACCCAATTCCAAGTAAAAGACCTGCTTGTCCTGCACCAATTATCGCGACTGTTCTTTCTGCCATGTTACCTGTCCCATGTTTAGTATTGAAATTTGGTTTATATTTTTATGATTTTATTGATAGGAAAATAGACTCTTATTCTTCTGCGGGTGGTTTTGTATATGAAGCTACAGCTCTATCGGCTTCATCATAAAGCGCATTTACTTTTGATAAAGCTTTAGCTAGTTCAACTAGATTCAATTCTTTTTCCTGGCTATACATTTCAAGTAAGATGTGATTTCTCATCTCTGTAAAAGTATCAGTATTTTTAGTACCGGCATCTGATGTTTGATAAGCAAAAGTTTTTTTACCAGCTTGATCTGATTTTGTTTTTTTAATTAGCCCCATTTTTAAAAGCTTGCGAATACTATAGTGAATATTGAAGGTGTCATCACGATTAAGTAATCGCCCTATATCATAAATTGTTTTTGGTCGTTCTTTCATGCGTATGATATGTAATACTGCTATTTCGTTAGCAGTCAGTCCAGTATTGTTAACACCCCTTTCGCATTCTTCTTGCCATCGAATAAAACCGTAAAAAACACGCCACAACTGTAACTCGAAATTAGTCACTTTTATCCCGATATCACTCTGTGTTAAATGCCAAGGGTCATCAGTCTTTATCTTGTGAGATTTAGTCATATGTATATCGCCCAATAAGTTGATTAATTTTGTCATATTACCAGTAATATGTCGAGAAAAATTAGTTTTTTACTAAATTGCTCAGATAATATTCAACAATAAAATCTCTCAATTTTGAAAAAATTACAAGCAAAATATTGTTTTTTTGTCAAAATATAACATGAAAACAATAAGAAATTTAAAAAAGCATCTCCTAGCTTGTTAAATAAAACATTGATTATAAACATATTTATAATTTAATTCCTTATAAGCAAATCACAAGATTCCCAACTGCTAGATTTAAACTCTTGGTATCGTAAAGTTATCCCTATACTAGATTGCATTTTACTAGTATATCAATAATAACTTTACAAGAGTTTTGCTATAATGTAGAATGCTTTTATTGCTGCTTAAGCTCTCCTTAAGCAAGAACACTGAAAACCTAACTGTGTGAGGTGGTAAATGAGAATTATTAAATTTAAGCCAAAGAATCAATATCGTTTGGCATTAGACTGTATTTTGTTTGATCTTTATAAGCAGGTACTTAAAGAAGAGCCAAAATCTGAAGACATGAGCCAATCTCTTTATTTAACTTGTGTAGCTATTAGAATCCTTGAAAAGACTGGCAACTCTTTCCCATCACAAGTCGAAATTGATGCGGTTGAGGCGAATGTTAAGCGCTATAGCAATAGAAAATCGATAAAACTTTCTTTAAAAAAAGCAGCTTAAAACATTGTGATTATAGATAGACAAAAAAACTTTAATTAGCTAACTCAGGTAAAATATTAAATGCTGCGAACCCACTTGCTAACCAAGTTCAATGAAAAACAGATAGCTGAGGAGGCTAAAGAACTATTATTCAATTTTGGTTGCGTCACACAAGATGTTCCAGGAAAAAACATCACTCTTGTTAAATTCAAAAAAATCGTTAATGGCTTCAGCAGTGCTGAAGCCTCAAACAGTCTTGCCTCTGAGATTGAACCCATAAAACATAATCAGACTTCAAAACCCACATTTTCTAAAACAGACAAGTTGCAAGTTCTTGTTGTGGAAGATGATCGGATAGCGCAACATTTTCATAAAAAAATACTGCTGGACATGGACTGCATAGTCCACACTGTCGAAAATGCTGAAGAAGCAACGGCTATATTACTACATAACTCCTATGATCTAATTTTATTGGATATTTTACTACCTGATAAGACAGGTTATGAATTAGCTGCAGAGATAGGAAGGAAGCAAAAAATAAAGCAACCCATTGTTGCGGTTACTATCAACGTAAATGAGCATACTATAGCTCAGTGTCGTGCTGCTGGAATTGATGAAGTTTTTTGCAAACCGCTTAGCGCAGAAAAAATAAAAGGGATTATTAGTAATATTAGCAGCGAAGGTAAAGATAAGCCTCAAAATCTTTACACGGAACAGGAGTTGATTAACCATTATGCTGTGGCACTGAAAAATGCCCCTAAACCGGATAATATGTCTAAGACGCAATATTTCAACTATCTTGCGATTCAATTATTGGAAGAAATGGGTAATGATTCACCTGCTCAACTAGCAATTGACTACGTGGAATCTTTTCTTCAACGTTACAGCCGCAGAAAACATGTAGTTTCTGTGCAAGCTAACATAGCCTAAATATATTTTTCTACTCGACCTTGACGGGATACCATCCGACCTGCGCGTTTTAATTAGTCGAACGTTAAAAACCCATTTTTAAAAATCTAAAACTGGGTTTTTAACGTTCGACTAAGTAGTTTATTATTAAAAATTCAAAAAACTTATGTCATTCCCGCGAAGGCGGGAATCCATCCATGGCAGTAATATTCATTAATTTTAACAAAATGAAGTCAATAGTTCTTTAAAAGACTTGAGTGCCTGTTAAGGATAGGTTCCCGCCTTCGCGGGAATGACAACGTTTTTATGAAGGTGAATTTCGCGCCAGCAACTAGGGCCTGTCGTCACACGCACCTCACTACGTCGTCCCGCGGCTTGTCCGCGGGATCCAGGAAAAACTTCATCTACTATAGACCTATCAGTTATCCTTGTATTTTTTACAAGGAGCCGCCTGGATGGATGCGACGTCATGAACTGACTGATGAACAGTTTAAAAAAATAGAAAACATGCTGCCCGGACGCGAAGGACATGTAGGTGTTACTGCTCAAGATAACAGACTTTTTATTAATGGTGTTCTTTGGATATTTAAAACAGGTGCACCATGGCGAGATTTACCCGAAAGATATAGCCATTGGAAAAGTGTCCACCGCAGATTTTCTCGTTGGTCAAGAGCAGGTATTTTTGACAGAATTTTTCGAGTTTTATCTGAAGAAGCAGATATGGAATTTTTGTTAGTTGAAGATTTTCACGATTTAATTACTGTATTTACAAACTTTATTTTAACCATTAAATATCGCAAATTTATATCAATCATGAATGATACATAATTTGAGGAGATGTTTATGGGAGAGTCTTTTGTTTATATTTTGGCAAGTCGCCGAAATGGAACCTTATATGTTGGTTCAACAACAAATTTAATAAAAAGAGTATGGGAGCATAAAAATAAGGTTATTCCTGGATTTACAGCTAAGTATAAAGTTCATCAATTGGTTTATTATGAAATGCATCAAGATATCATGGAAGCTGCCATGACGCGAAAGACGATTTAAAAATTGGTGCAGGAAATGGAAAATAAACATCATTGAACAATTTAATCCAACATGGCGAGATTTATACGAAGAAATCTGCATTTAACTGGATCCCGCGGACAAGCCGCGGGACGACATAGTGGGGTGCGTGTGACGACAGGCCCTAGAAGCAACCAGTGCTTCACCTCGATAGTTCTGCTCTGCCAGCAATTCTTTTGGTGTTATTGAAACTTTTTGTGGCGTTTTTATACTTTCTTTTAAACCTTTCATAATCAACTCCAATTAAATTTGTTTCAAAAAATAT
>DASZWJ010000026.1 GCA_035546635.1 Gammaproteobacteria bacterium | reverse complement strand
AGGTAAAAAGAACAAGTTTGTAAAAGGAATTTATATTTTTTTATCTAAAATTTGTGGTTGACTTTAAGTTGACAGCTACTGAAAGCTTACCCCTCATCCGCCCTATCGGGCACCTTCTCCCATCCCACAAGGGGATTCTCTTCGGTCACAGACGGGAGAAGGCAAGAAGCTATGGCTGAAAGAGGAAGCTGCAAATTCTAATAATTAACTCTCCGGGGAGAATTGAATGACAATAAAAATAGCCATCAATGGTTATGGCCGCATTGGCCGCAATATTTTACGTGCTGTATATGAGTCCGGCTACCGTGATAAAGTGGAAATTGTCGCTATTAACGATTTAGGCGACGCTAAAATCAATGCTTATTTAACGCAATACGATACGGTACATGGAAAATTCCATGGTGATGTCAAAGTCGATGGCGACAACTTGAAAATCCACAATGACCTGATCCGGGTCGTAGCTGAGCGTGATCCGGCCAAACTGCCCTGGGGAGATCTAGGTGTAGATGTCGTGATGGAATGTACCGGTTTATTCACCAGCAAAAAACAGGCTATGCCACACTTAACCTCCGGCGCTAAAAAAGTCGTAATTTCCGCTCCCGCCGGTTCTGATGTCGACGCCACCATCGTCTATGGTGTGAATCACAATACGCTTAAGGCTAGCGATACCGTGATTTCCAATGCTTCCTGTACCACTAACTGTATTGCGCCTATGGCTCATGCACTACATGCAACTGTGGGTATTGTCGAAGGGTTAATGACTACCGTACATTCTTACACCAATGACCAGAAACTGATCGACGTCTATCATCCTGATGTGCGCCGCGCCCGCTCTGCGACGCATTCTATGATTCCTACTAAAACCGGCGCCGCAGCTGCTGTTGGTCTAGTTATCCCGGAGCTAGCCGGCCGCTTGGATGGATTTGCAGTCCGTGTCCCGACGATTAACGTGTCTTTGATTGATTTAACTTTCCAATCTAAGCGTCAAAGCAGTGTGGAAGAAATCAACGCTATCATGAAGAAAGCTTCTGAAACTGAACTCAAAGGCATAATGGATTACTGTGATGAACAATTAGTTTCTGTAGATTTTAATCACAATCCGATTTCTTGTACTTTTGATGCAACTTTGACTAAGGTCATCGGTAACACGGTTAAAGTTCTGGGCTGGTATGATAATGAATGGGGTTTCTCTAATCGTATGTTGGATACGACGTTGGCGTTGATGAATGCTAAGTGAATAAGGATTGTCATTCGTGCATTAGTGTCCGGTAAAACTCTGTACCCCTCTCCCACAAGGGGAGAGGGGATATAGAGTTTTACCAGACACTAGTGCGCCTTCCCAGGAATAACAGTTTTTACTAATTACCCAACAAAAAAAGCTTTCCTATTTAACGAGCCATAAAACATGTCCATCCTTAAACTAAATGAAGTCGATATAGAAAACAAACGCGTCTTGATTCGAGAGGACTTAAATGTCCCCATGGAAAATGGTGAAATCACCAGTGATTTACGCATTCTCGCCGCCCTGCCAACTATCGAATACTGCTTACGTAAAAATGGTCACGTTATAGTCATGTCGCATCTGGGACGTCCAACCGAAGGCGTATTTGAAGAAAAATACTCACTTGCTAAAGTCGCTGAACATTTAGGACATTTATTAGGACAGTCGGTGCGCTTCCAGCGTGATTGGCTGAATACTGAAGTTAAAGTCGCTGCCGGTGAAGTACTCATGTTAGAAAACGTGCGATTTAATACTGGCGAAAAAAATAATGATCCCCAATTAGCCAAGAAAATCGCCTCTTTGTGCGATGTGTTTGTCATGGATGCTTTTGCCACTGCCCACCGCGCTGAAGCCTCAACCTGTGGCGTTGCTGAATTCGCCCCAATTGCCTGTGCCGGTCCACTATTGGTCAAAGAGTTAGAAGCACTCGATCAAGCTTTAGCCGATCCCAAACGCCCATTGATGGCGATCGTTGGCGGCTCTAAAGTTTCTTCTAAACTCTCGGTATTAGAATCTTTAATAGATAAAGTAGACCAGTTAATCGTCGGCGGTGGTATTGCCAATACTTTCATCGCTGCTGCAGGATTTAACGTAGGGCAATCTCTTTATGAACCAGACTTGGTACCGGAAGCACAACGCCTGATGCAACAAGCACAATCCCGCAACGCCACTATTCCTATTCCTTCTGATGTGATCGTTGCAAAAACTTTTGCCAAAGATGCGCTCCCCATTTTAAGAAAAGTTGCGGATGTTGCTCAAGATGAACGTATACTCGATATCGGTCCAGAAACCACCAAGCTTTACGTGCAACATATCAATGCAGCAGGATCTATTATCTGGAATGGCCCCGTTGGTGTATTCGAATGGGATGCATTCGCCGAAGGCACCAAAGCCACCGCTTTAGCGATTGCGCAAAGCCATGCTTTTTCATTAGCAGGCGGTGGAGATACCATTGCTGCTATAGAAAAATATGATATTGCTGATAAATTGTCTTATATTTCCACGGGAGGCGGGGCGTTTCTTGAATTTTTGGAAGGAAAAAAATTACCTGCTATCGCTGCGCTGGAACTTGCTGCTTGGAGATGGATGAAAGAAATTGGGGGGTGATTGAGCTATTACAGCCGTGACTTTTTCCCTTCTCCCACAAGGGGAGAAGGTATAATGTATTTTTTTATTATTAGAGGAATCTGCATGTCGATTAGAAGAACAAAAATTGTCGCTACTTTAGGCCCTGCTACCGATAACCCTGCTGTAATGGAACGTTTGCTAAAAGCGGGCACCAACATGGTACGTATTAATTTTTCTCATGGCGCAGACATGGCACAAACACGCATTGCTGCCGTACGCGAGTGTGCTAAAAAAATAGGCGTTACCGTGGGCATTATGGGTGACTTGCAAGGTCCCAAAATCCGCATTTCCCGCTTTCAAAAAGGTAAAGTACTATTAGAAAAAGGCGCGCAATTCATTTTAGATGCCAGTCTTCCAGTCACAGCCGGTACAGATGTCAGCGTCGGTATTGATTATAAACAACTACCTGAAGATGTAGCTCCTGAAGATACGCTATTGCTAGATGATGGTCGCATTGTATTGACGGTCAAAAAAATCGAAGGTCCACGGGTGATCTGCATCGTTAAAGTCGGCGGTGAGCTCTCCAACAATAAAGGCATCAACCGTCTGGGGGGTGGTTTAACTGCCGCCGCGCTAACCGAAAAAGATAAAGAAGATTTATTAGTTGCCGTGGCCGCTAATGTCGACTACATTGCAGTGTCTTTTCCCCGCGATGCCAACGATATCCAAATCGCTCGTGATTTACTCACTGCCGCCGGCAGTGATGCCGGCATTATCGCCAAAATTGAACGCGCCGAAGCTGTAGTGAATATTGATGAAATCATTAGCGCATCTGATGCAATTATGGTGGCACGCGGTGATCTCGCCGTTGAAATTGGTGATGCCGAAGTCCCCGGGGCACAAAAGCATATGATACGCCGCGCCCGGGCTTTAGATCGTCCAGTGATTACTGCTACCCAAATGATGGAAAGCATGATTCACAGCTCCGTCCCCACACGCGCTGAAGTCTCTGACGTCGCTAATGCCGTTTTGGATCAATCGGATGCAGTCATGCTCTCTGCTGAAACTGCTGTAGGCGATCATCCTGATAAAGTCGTCGAAACCATGGCGCGGATTTGTATTGCGGCGGAAAAGCAACCTGAAACTCAAGTTTCTGGGCATCGCATGGAATTACAATTCAAACGCACGGACGAAGCCATCGCCATGGCCACACTTTATACCGCTAATCACTTAGATATTAAGGCGATACTGACACTGACCGAATCCGGCTCAACCCCCTTGATGATGTCACGCCTGCGCACCAACATCCCCATTTATGCGTTAACCCGTAACGCGGCGACATTAGGTAAAATGACATTGTATCGTGATGTGTTCCCTATTCTTTTCGATTCTACACAATCTGAAGCGGAAAAAGTCACCGCTACCGCCATTGCAACTTTAAAAGATTTGGGATTAATTGCCACGGGAGAGCGTATTATTTTTACTAAAGGTGACCATATGGGCGTTCACGGCGGCACAAACACCATGAAAATTATTCAAGTTAATGAGGTGTCTTAGTGCAATGGTCAGAGATACTGCTACTTTTAGGCGCAATCTTAGTCGCCTTTATTTTATATCGACAGGTTAAAAGTAATCCCCTGGCGTTTTCCCGTGAAAACCTGGGGAAAAGCTTTGGTACTTTAGCGATTCTGGCATTATTATTGATTGCATTTATTGCGTTCTTGGTGTTTATGTTACGCTCTGGATAAAAACTTTTTATGGAATCACCCTCACCATCCCCCACTTCCAGCCCTGGAGCGCTTTATCGTTTAGGGTTTCGACTCTATCGTATATTTCAATTACTGGTTGCTATTGCTGTGCTAGTCAGCCTTGGTTGGGGCTGGCATCTGATAAGAGACCCAGATCAATTCCCTATAAAAGTCGTAAAAATCCAAGCGGACTATCAGCATTTAGACCATGATGCAATTGCTCAACAAGTCCTGCCCTTTGTCGATCGAGGTTTCTTCAACCTAAATCCTCGAGAATTGACACGGGTATTACAACAATCCCCTTGGGTAGCCGATGTCGATATTCATCGAGTATGGCCGGACACTGTCATCATTAAAATCACTGAACAGCAAGCCGTTGCACAATGGGGTAAACAAGCATTGGTGAATGCTGCCGGTAAACTTTTCACCCCCCCAGCTAACACTTTCCCTGCGAAATTACCCATATTAAATGGCGCTGACAACCAACTCACGACACTATTACAGTACTACCATGATATGAGCGCCATCCTAGCTCCCTTAAAATTAACGATTACTGAACTAGACGCCAATGACCGCCAGGCGCTCAATCTGACCTTAAATAATGGCACTAAAATTTTCCTTGGCCGCACTGACCCCTTACCGCGTCTGCAACGTTTTGTCAGAGTTTATCACGAGATATTTGCCACAGATGATACACCTGCTGAAAGTGTCGATTTGCGTTATGACAATGGGATTTCGGTTAAATGGAAAACAAATAACGACGCCAAGACACCAGCAACTACTGGCATTGCTCAATAAAGGCTGGTAGTGTATAGCTGTCAGTCTTAACAAGTGAGCAACCATGGCATATTACAGCACCAATGAATTCAAAGCCGGCCTCAAGGTCATGTTGGACGGTGATCCTTGCAGCATTTTAGAAAATGAATATGTAAAACCCGGCAAAGGCCAAGCATTTAACCGCGTTAAACTACGCAACCTAAAAACCGGCCGCATCCTAGAAAAAACCTTTAAATCCGGTGATAGCTTACCTGGCGCCGACATAGTCGAAATTGAAATGGAATACCTGTATAATGATGGTGAGCTATGGCATTTTATGGTTTCAGACACATTTGAACAACATGCCATCCCCGCTAATCTGCTTGCAGAAACAGCCCAATGGCTCAAGGCTCAGGATATCTGTGTAGTAATGTTGTGGAATGGACAGCCCTTATCAGTCACCCCTCCCAACTTTGTTACCCTAGAAGTCACTGAAACCGAACCTGGCATTAAAGGCGATACCGTCAGTGGCGCAACAAAACCCGCAACACTGGAAACTGGCGCGACTATCCGTGTTCCACTGTTTGTTAATGTAGGCGATGTGCTAAAAGTTGATACCCGCACGGGTGCTTATGTCTCCCGAGCTAAATAAGGCGAGTTTAGGATTAACAAAAAATTCCTACTCACCTAGGATTTGTCAAAATAATAATGAAAGCTATAATATTCATTACTGTTTTGACTAAACACCTGATTAAGAATTTGCAAATCATTTCTTCAAATGGTTTAGGAGTCATAATCAGGACTAACGCTGGAATTTCTCCAGCGAGAAGTAAACCTCGCAAACCATTTCATTTCGATAAAGGAGATTTTGTTATGAAAACCACTCGCATTACCCTAAAAAAGGGATTTATCTTTTTAGGTGCCGCTGCTTTTTGTTATGCTCAAAGCATTCATGCCCAAACCACAGATACTTCAACAACCACTAATGCACCAGCTGCTCAAACAGCTCCAATGGCTGGTGGTATGCAAACTGCAACACCCGAACAAATGCAAGAAATGCAGAAAAAATGGCAAAACATGACCCCTGCCGAAAAAGAGCAAATGCGGGCTAAAGCTAAAGAAGCCTGGGAAAAAATGACCCCAGAACAAAAAGAACAATTACGCGAACAAATGCGTCAGCGCATGCAAAATATGACTCCAGAACAACGCAAGCAAATGATGGAGCGCATGCACAAAGAGTGGGAAGCCCTGTCTCCTGAAAAGAAACAAGAATTGGTCAACAAAGCCCAAGAACGTTGGAACAAATTAACTCCTGAACAGCAGACCCGTCTAATGGAACATGTGCAGATGATGGAAGGACAATCCGCACAGTAATCCATTATGGCTGATACCCGATCATCTTGGAAACCATCAGCCAGTCTAGCTAATTTGCGGTTACGCAGTCGTATTATTGCTGCTATTCGTAACTTTTTTGCTGACAGGGGAGTACTAGAAGTTGAGACTCCCCTGCTCTGCAAAACTACCGCCACCGATCCGCACATTGCCAGTTTTAGGGTTCTTGAGCAATCAAGCGCTCCAATCTCAGATGCATTCGCATCCAAACATACTGCTGATTTTCCATACCAATACCTGCAAACCTCTCCTGAATTCGCCATGAAACGGCTGCTAGCTTCCGGCAGCGGTTCTATTTATCAGATTTGTAAAGCGTTTAGACTTGAAGAACATGGTCGTTATCATCATTCTGAATTCACTATGTTGGAATGGTACCGCATTGGCTTCGATCACCATCAGCTGATGGATGAGATTGATCTGTTATTACAAACTGTTGCCGATACGGAAAGCGCAGATCGTCTTACCTATGCCGAAATTTTCCAAAACTTTTTAAGCATCGATCCACATATCAGCACCACGCATGAATTACAAAACTGCGCCCAACAAAATGGAATAGAACACATAGAAAATCCTGACCCAGAGAATAAAGATTTTTGGTTATATTTGTTGTTATCACATTGCATCGAGCCACATTTAGGTGGTAAACGTCCAGTATTCATTCTCGATTTTCCTGCTCAACAAGCCGCGTTAGCAAAAATTCGCCCTAGCAATCCACCCGTAGCTGAACGCTTCGAACTTTATTGGAAAGGCATAGAACTAGCCAATGGTTATCATGAACTCACTGATGCAAAAGAACAGGAACGTCGCTTTAAAGCCGATAATAAAAAGCGCCGTCAATTAAATCTACCGGAAATACCCGAAGACCAGCAATTATTAGCCGCTTTGTCCAAAGGCATGCCCGATTGTGCGGGAGTTGCACTAGGTATAGATCGATTAGTGATGTTGGCTGCCCATCTAGATACGATAGATAAAGTTATCAGCTTTTCTTCTTCTCCCTTTGCTGTTGACTTAGGTTGACAATAGATAGACATAGTCTATTATTAAAAACATGAAATTACCTATTTACACATACAGTGACGAGAAAAATCTCAAGCTCTTAGAGACGCGAGGAATAAGTTTCGAAGATATTATTACAATTTTAGATACTAAAGGATGTTTAGCCGTCATTGACCATCCTAATCTGAATATCCGTAAAAAAAATACAGATGTAAAACTTGATTTAGAAGAACAAGAAATAGAGGATAATTTACCTGACACCTGGGAACAGCTACCTTTCTCAGCTAATCAAGCCGAAGAATTGGCATTTGCTAAACAAGCAGCTGCTAATTATCTTAGAAAAGGAGCTAAAATTAACATTCGATTAACTCAGCATGATATAGAAGGTTTGAAGCGCATTGCTACACGAGAAGGATTACCTTATCAAACTTTAATTTCTAGCATACTACATAAGTATGTTACTCATTATCTAGAAAGATAGGTTTGAATAGCTACTCGACAAAGATAATCAACCTTTCACACAAATCTTCGGGCGCAGCAAAGCCACTCGACGCGCCAACCCTGCCTTTTCAGTGCATTGCGCTACGATATCCACATCTTTATAGGCTAATGGCGCTTCTTCCGCAGCGCCACGCAAAGAGCGGGTGCGAATTATTATCCCTTCAGTTGCCAGGTTGTGAATCAATTGATCGCCTCGCCACTGTTTTAACGCCTGATGGCGGCTCATATTTCGACCAGCGCCGTGGCTGGCAGAGGCAAAAGCCTGATTCTCAGTTTCTCGGTTGCCGGCAAGAATATAAGAAGCTGTGCCCATACTGCCGCCTATAATCACCGGCTGCCCAACTGAGGTGAACTCTGGAGGTAAATCAGGATGCCCTGGTCCAAATGCGCGAGTCGCACCTTTACGGTGGATATATAGTTTGCGCCATTTGCCATCCACCTCATGGCGTTCCTCTTTGCAAGTGTTATGCGAAACATCATAAAGCGTCTCGATTTTACAATCAGGAATAACTCGAGCGAAACATTCGCGGGTTAAATGGGTGAGGATTTGCCGGTTAGCCAAAGCACAATTGATACCCGCATGCATCGCACCAATATACTTTTGTCCTTCAGGAGAAAGTATGGGTGCTGAGGCTAATTCACGTTCGGGCAGCACCATTCCCAAACGTTGCGCCGCTTTGGCCAGCATCACCAAATAATCTGAACCAATCTGATGCCCAAGACCCCGTGAGCCACAATGGATGGAAATCAGTACTTGTCCTTGGTAAATTCCAAACGCCTCGGCCGCTTGGCTATCAAGAATTTCATCCACTACCTGCACCTCAAGATAATGGTTACCTGATCCTAGCGTACCTACTTCACCCCGCTGCCGTTCTTTGGCCAAATCGGACACATTATCAGGGACAGCACCAGACATCTGCCCTTTTTCTTCTACATGCAACAAATCGGCAGCCTCACCATAACCCTTTGCTAATGCCCAACGCGCACCGCCTTGTAACATGGCGTCCATTTCTTTTCGGGACAAACGAATTTTTCCCTCCACTCCTACTCCGGCAGGAATATTCGCATATAAAATATCGGCCAATTTTTCACGCCAAGGATACAATTCATCCCAGCGCAAATCTGTTCGTAAGCAGCGAATGCCACAAGAAATATCAAAACCAACACCACCTGCCGAAATAATACCGCCTGCATCCGCATCAAATGCAGCCACACCGCCAATAGGAAAACCATAACCCCAATGCGCATCAGGCATGGTCATAGCCGAACCCACCAATCCCGGCAAACGCGCTACATTAGTGATCTGCTCTAAAACTTTTTCATCCATGGTAGCGAGTAATTCTTCATTCGCGTAAAACCTAACGGGTAATGTAGATTGACTACTTCTGGGCTTCAGCGTCCAGCAATAATCTGTAATTTTGATGAGTTGATTTAAGTCCATAGAACCTTTCCATTTTTACTAGTAATTCACCTCTCCCGTCTGTGACCGAAGGGAATCCCCTTGTGGGATGGGAGAGGTGAATGTAAGGATAAAAATTAAACATCCACCACACACTTGGCTTCCCATTGCTCCTGCCGCTTGCACACGGATAGCATGGTCAGTGTGGCTCCCTTCACTTCCGTGCCACGCACCAAATCCTCACGCCAAGGCTCACCCATAGCCTGCCCAATCCAATGGGAGTTATTTTGAATTAATTTAAATTCTCCCAAAATCAAACCCTGACTATAGGATTTTGCTAGCAAAAGATTCAACCAGGTGACCAAAGCCAGTTCCAAATCTGTTTCTTCAAATTCAATGGTAATAGTTTGCAGCATATGTAGCTGGCTTAAATCTGCCATAATGGCAAACATGGCGCGCGCGGCCGCGACAAACGCTAAGGCGACCGTCTTCCCCCGTCCTATAATGCCAATATCCGCCTCATGAGAAAAATAATCTACATCTGTTGCAGTTTCCATTTGATTTTTTCCATATAAACTTTATTCGAATTCCTATTGGAAAGCACATTGACTATAAAGTACCACCCCCCATACAATAGATAGTATCCATGCAAGCGGCAAAAGTAAAACCATTGCCGGACAACTAACGAGGTGAAACAATGAAGTCATATAAAAAGATAGCACAAGGAATTTTATCGGTAGTCGTATTAGGCCTTAGCGCTATCTCTGCACAAGCAGCACTCAGAGTCGATATGTCGGATGCCTTACAACGTTTAAGCAATTCAGGCTACACAGCAGAAGACCAAATTAAGCTGGTAGGAACTAATTATGTCGCAATTGTATTTGATCCTTCAAATCAGCGCGCTAGTGTTAGCGTTAATGGTAATACCGGCGAAGTCACTTTTATAAAAACATTACCACCCATACGCATTGATTGGTTGGAAGCAGCCAAAATTCTTGAACAACAAGGTTATGCCGTCACTGAACTGGAAAACAAAGGGGATCATTACCGCGCCACAGTTTATGACTCCCAAAACCGCGCAGCTGATGTAGAAGTTGATAAAGTCACTGGCAAAGTGATACAGCATGTGATTAGTTAATCGATTTTTGTAGGAGTTGTGCATCATGCATTGTGATGCCGCCCTTTGCTTGTGCTCACGACGTTCTATCTACCGCGAGTTGTGCTAACACCAATAAAGCCTGCTTAAATACATTATCTGGCAATATAACTAATGCTGCTTTTGCTAGTTCCGCCTGCTGCTCAGCTAGAGCTTTCACATAAACAAATGCTTGAGTTGATTCAATAATCTGGCGTATTGCGCTGAAATCTGCCAATCCACCTTGTTTAATCGCACTACGGATTAATGCTGACTCCGCTTCTGTCCCATGCTGCATAGCGTAGATCAATGGTAATGTCAGTTTACCTTCAGCTAAATCATCCCCAAGGTTTTTCCCTGTTTCTTCCGGTGCTACGGCATAATCCAGCCAATCATCAATCATTTGAAAGGCCATACCTAAATATAGGCCATAAGTAGCAATTGCTTGCTGTTGTTGCGAAGTACATTCTGCAGCATGCGCCCCCACTTCAGCTGCAGCAGCAAACAGCACAGCCGTTTTACACCGTATTACATCTAGGTAATGCGTCTCAGAAATATCTGGATTATTACGATTCATCAGCTGCAGCACCTCTCCTTGGGCAATCGTGTTGGTAGCATTGGCTAAAATACTCATAATAGATAGATTTTGCAGGCTAATCATGATCTGAAAGGTGCGAGAATAAATAAAATCTCCAACGAGTATACTCGCTTGATTACCCCAAATCGTATTCGCAGTTGGCCGTCCCCGCCTTAAATCAGAATTATCCACTACATCATCGTGTAATAATGTGGCGGTGTGTAAAAATTCAACAATTGCCGCAAGCTTAATATGGGACTCCCCTTGATAGCCAAATGCCCTAGCCGCCAGCAAAGTCAAGAGAGGCCGTAACCGCTTACCTCCACCTTCAATGATGTATTGACTGACCTGTCTGATTAATTCCACATCAGAGTGCAAACTCTCAAGTATGAGTCCATTTACACGCTCAAAATCATTTTGAACTAAGTGTCGGATATCTTCCAATGAAACAATGACCGACGATACTTGTTGTGTAGAGTTTTCTGAAATTGACATGATTGCCTGTATTGAAGAACCTTAAGGAGTAGAAGACAAATTTTTTTTGTGAATCGAGCGGATATTGCATAAGTTTAACAGAAATGTCCAGCAGTTCACGGCGAATGTTTTACTTGCAATGTTCTCGCTGCACATTCGAGCAAACTTAAGCATAAACCATTTAATCACTTTTACTTTGCTCATGATTCTGCCCTTTTTATATTCTATCTCTGGTTTTAAATAAAACTAACTAACTTCCAAAAAAACAGTTATAGTAACGACAGGAGTTGTTTTAATTTAAAAGGAGAAAAATCAATGACTGATTTTGTTAAGGAATTTTGGGAAAGACAAGGTGAAAAATATCAGGATTCACATTGGGCTTCGTGGGGAGATCATTATATGATGGACTTGGAAATAGATTTTATTTCCAAAATGATCCAACCCAATAACCGCGTTTTGGATGCCGGTTGTGCGAATGGGTTTTCTGCCTTCAAACAATATGAGAAAAATGATTCCATCAATATTGTTGGCATCGATTACTCTCAAAACATGATACAACATGCCAAAGCAGTTCAACAAAGCAATTATAAAAATTGCCCCATCGATTTTAAAGTACAAAATATTTTAGAATTAGATTTTCCAGATAATCATTTTGATATTGCCTATACCACTAGGGTATTAATCAATTTATCAAACTGGACACAACAACAACAAGCCATTTCTGAGCTTTGGCGAGTAGTTAAACCGGGTGGCAAGTTAATTTTATTAGAGGGCTTTTGGGAACCCCTTGTATTGCTTAATTCACTGCGCGCTTTAAAAGATTTACAACCGCTTGTTGAGCATGACTTCAATCGTTACTTAAAAAAGAATAAATTAGAAGCCTTTTTAAAAGAACAGCGTATCCATTTTCAAAACCATGATTATTCATCGGTTTATTATCTTGGTTCTAGATTTTTAAGAGAATTATTAACCAATCCCGCTGACTATGAGGGTTATTCTAATCCTATCAATAAATTATTCTATGAAATTGAAAAAGACTTTTCGGGCGGCGGATTTGGAATCCAGCAGGCTTATTCTTTATCAGTAGTTAAATGATTGGTCTCACCCCCCTTTGAAAAAGGGGGGTGAGTAATTACCCCCAAATTATTATCCATGCTATAATTACTCTTTCGTACTCATTCAATTCCCCGATTTCCAACTCTCTATATGAAAAAATTTTTTAAGTCACACCCCCCCAGAATTCTATTAAGCCGCGTTGACAATATCGGCGACGTCATATTGACCCTACCCATGGCCAGTGTACTGAAACAACATTACCCTGATTGCCATATCGTATTTATGGCACGAGATTATGTACGTGATATCATACGTTCATACCCTATGGTAGATGAATTTCTAAGCTGGAATGAGCTGGAATCTGCCACCCCCGAACAAGCTGCTAAGCGCTTAAAACAGCTTAATCTTGATTTGTTTGTGCATGTCTATCCTAAAGAAGTGATCGCTAAACTGGCAGCAAAAGCCAAAATTCCCTATCGGGTGGGCACCATTCGCCGCACTTATCACTACTTTAATTGTAACCGCTGGGTGCCTTTAAGGCGTAATCGCACCAATCTGCATGAAGCGCAACTGAATCTGCAATTGCTTACGCCCTTCGGAATCAAGGAAAAACCTACTTTGGAGCAGTTGATCCCCCGGGTCAAGTTGACGCCACCTGCCACCCCCTTGCCTTTAGATATCGCTCAGCTATTGGACAAAAACCGGTTTAACTTGATTGTCCACCCTCTTTCTAACAATAATGGCAAAGAATGGCCACTAGCTTATTACATACAATTGATTAATTCATTACCCCCCAACCGGTTTAATGTTTTTGTAACGGGTTCAACCCAAGAAGTGTCCGCTTTAACCCCTCTTATCTCTCAATGTCAGAAAGCCCATGTCATCTGCGGCAAACTAGATCTGGCGCAATTTCTTACCCTGATTCAACAATGCGATGGTTTGCTTGCCTCTGGCACAGGGCCATTGCATATGGCAGCCGCCATTGGTATAAAAGCCCTCGGTCTTTACCCACCCCCCATGGATATAGATCCAGTACGCTGGGGGCCGCTTGGACCACAGGCTGAATTTCTCGTTAAACCCTCATCCTGCTTCAAAAGATGCCTACACCCCGGAACCAGAAGCTGTCCTTGCATGGATGCCATTTCTGTTGCAGAAGTCAGGTCTGTGCTGGAACGTTGGGCGTCAATCAATTAGTGCCAATATTATTCTAACTAGTCGCTGGCGCGAAATTCAAAAAATGCACGTCGTCCCGGCAGGAAGCCGGGAGAAAGGTCGCAGGAAAGCGAAACTTTAACTTCCCTGTCAGCTGGATCCCGGCATCCATGCCGGGACGACGTGCATTTTTTGAGTTTCGCGCCAGCGACTAACTAGCTGACTTAGCATCCTATGGAGATGTTTATGCAAGACTTTTTACTGACCTTCCTCGGCATTGCCAGCTTACATTTTCTGGCAGTCACTTCCCCAGGGCCGGATTTTATTTTGGCCACTAAAAATGCGTTACTCTATCCTAAACGTCAAGCCATACTGACAGCTCTGGGTATTTCTCTGGGAATCGTGATTCACGTGACTTATTGCATCTTAGGTTTCGCTGTGATTATTGCCAAATCCATCGTGTTATTTACGATTATTAAACTGTTAGGCGCTTGTTATTTAATTTATATTGGTATAAAAGCCTGCCTAGCTAAAGATGGCTCGACAAATTCTACCGCACAGCATACGACTGTGACCTCCCCAATATCGGGCTGGCAAGCTTTAAAACAAGGTTTTTTGTGCAATCTACTGAATCCTAAAGCCACATTATTTTTTCTGGGATTATTTACTTTGGCCATTAAACCCACAACTCCCGCCTGGATGCGTATTTTTTATGGTGCTTGGATGGTCGGAGTTACTTTTCTCTGGTTTACTTTTATTAGCCTACTCATTGCCAATCCACATGTAAGGTCTAGAATTCTACGTATACAACCCATTGTGACCAAGGTGATGGGAGTCTTATTGGTATTTTTTGGTTTGGATTTGGCTTTATTTTCTTTTAAAAATATTTAACCTATGCACGTACCTCGCATTTACACGCCTCAAGAATTAAAAAGTGGTCGGGAAATAGTTCTAGATACGCATGCCAGCATGCATTTATTGCGGGTGTTACGACTTAAAACTGGGGAAAGCTTACGTGTCTTTGATGGCTGTGGGCATGAGTTTCATGCTGCATTAAGTGGTAGCCAAAAAAATCTGGCCGTGGTGACCTTGGCTGATCCTTGGCTTAGCAATCCCGAATCACCATTAAATATTCATTTAGGACAGGGAATTTCACGTGGTGAAAAAATGGATTATACCATTCAAAAAGCCGTAGAATTGGGTGTAAGCAAAATAACGCCTTTATTTACACAGTATAGCGGTGTTAGCCTAACAGAGGCACGCATAGAAAAACGTCTGGCGCACTGGCAGGCGGTGATTATAAATGCCTGTGAACAATCTGGGCGGAATATATTGCCCACTATTGAAATCCCAATGACTTTAGCCAAGTGGCTGTCTCAAAGAACAGAATCTCTAAAATTGATGCTACAACCTGACGGAGATCGACAATTACATGAATTCTCAGCAATTGCTGCCAATGTTGCTTTAGTGGTTGGACCTGAAGGAGGGTTTAGTGTGGAAGAATCGTTATCGGCTAAACAAGCAGGGTTTCATACTTTGAGTTTAGGTCCGAGGATATTACGTACTGAAACCGCTGCGCCTGCGGCTATTGCATTAATGCAGTATCTTTGGGGAGATTTTGCACCCCATGAAAAAAATGGAGAGTCTTAAGTTGACGCCTTTGTTCCTTGCTCAGCAAGAATTGCTCTTCCTATGCCGCCATTTCCGAGCAATTCCGAATATACTGACTACCGCCCAAGCAGTTTCTATGATAACTGAAGGTAAGTTCCACGCATAAATCAGAGAAAATAAAATCATCAAAGCGCCCAACAGATTTAACACGGGGTAGGCAAATCCATGCGCAGACAATTTTTCATATTGCAATAAAAAATAAGCGAGTACTACTAAAAAAACGCCCAAGATGCCGATAATATTGCTGATTTCCGCCATAAGCCCCGCTACTTCTGTTGATTTTGATTTAATTCAGGTTTTTTCTCTGAATATCCACATGCAACACATTCGATATGCTCTTCTGCTTGATAAATCCATTGTATCGTATCGAATTTTTTGCATTGCGGGCATATTGCCCCTGCAATAAAATGTTTTTTGACCTTTTCTTTCATAAGTTTATTTTGAGTATATTCATATCATGTTCGAAATTGCCCTATTTCAACCAGAAATTCCTCCCAATACTGGGAATATCATCCGCCTATGTGCCAATACAGGCAGCCAATTACATCTGATACATCCCTTAGGTTTCACGCTAGAAGATAAACAATTACGACGGGCCGGCCTTGATTATCATGAGTGGGTGACTATCGCACAACATCTTGATTTTCCTAGCTTTGTTGCGACACGGCAAGACTGCCGGCTGTTTGCCTGTTCCACCAAGGGAAAAACGCGCTACGACCAAGTAGTTTATCAGCCAGGAGACATTTTTTTATTTGGACCTGAAACGCGAGGGCTGCCAACTACACTGCTCAACACCTTCACTGAGGATAGGGTGTTATATATTCCCATGTCCCCCGGTAACCGCAGTTTGAATTTATCTAATGCTGCTGCTGTTATACTTTATGAAGCTTGGCGACAACTTTCCTTTTTACAGCCCTAGCTTTTCCCTTTCTCCCCTTGTGGGAGAAGGAAAAAGGTGTCCTTCGCTTATGCGAAGGCTAATAGAGGCCACGGCACCCCCCCCCAAAAAAAAAGCGCATCATCGCGATGCGCTTTTTTAGAGGTAAGCCAACAAAACTTGATTAGCTTGCGCTGGGGGCAGCAGTGCCGTCAGTGGAAGCGTTACCACCTTCTGTGCTGGATGCTTCTTCAGCTTTTTTATGACCATGGTGGTGTTTTTTGTGGTGGTTTTTTGGAGCAGTTGTTGACTCAGTTGCAGGAGCAGAGCTTGTAGCAGTGCTTTCTGTAGAGGTAGTAGCAGCAGCGCCAGAATTGTCAGCTGGGCTGGTGGTAGTGGTGCTGGTTGTGCTCTGATCTGTTGGAGCAGTGCTGGTGCTGGTAGCGCTGGTGTCTTGCGCAAACACTGCAGAGGAAAGAACGCCGGCAGCCGCTAAAACAACTAATTTTTTAGCTAAACTCATGTTTAATCTCCTAATTTATAAATTATTAACTTGAATGATGCATCATTCCCTTAACCAAGGGTGCGCAATGATAGCCAAAAAAATACATCATTGGAAGAGGATTCACTGCTTTTTTTAAGGTTTTTATAAAGAGACAAGAATGCAGGTATTAATCATCCAATGCTTTCTTGAGTTTTTCCATGGCGATCTTTTCAATTTGGCGTATACGCTCTGCTGAAATACTATACTTGGCAGCCAAATCATGCAAAGTTGCTTTATCCTCAGCCAGCCAGCGGCAGCGTAAAATATCCTGACTACGTTCATCTAGCGAAGATAATGCTTCATGCAATCCCTGTTCGCGGTTTTCAGCCCAATCTTTGGCTTCTAGCTGTACAGCAGGATTATAGCGCTGATCCTCAAGATAGTGTTCTGGCGCAAAAGAATAATTGCCATCATCTTCACCTTGCAGCCCATCAAATGACTCATAACTGGCGTTTAAACGGGTTTCCATTAACCGGACTTCTTCCGGGGAAACATTGAGCTCATGGGCTACGGTTTTGATTTCTTCTTCATTAAACCAGGCTAAGCGCTTGGTGGCCTTACGTAGATTAAAAAATAGCTTACGCTGCGCTTTAGTTGTCGCTATCTTCACAATACGCCAGTTACGTAAAATGAATTCATGAATTTCCGCCTTAATCCAGTGCACGGCAAAGGAAACCAATCGCACACCCACTTCTGGGTCAAACCGTTTGACAGCCTTCATCAGGCCAATATTCCCTTCCTGAATTAAATCTGCTAGCGCCAAACCGTAACCCATATATCCACGCGCCACACGCACCACAAAACGCAAATGCGACATAACCAGCTGCTTGGCCGCATCCAAATCCTGCTCACGAGAAAAGCGTGTTGCTAGTTCATGCTCTTGTTCATAAGTCAGCATAGGTATTTGATTCACTTGGGCAATATAAGCTTCTAGGCTGCCTATCGGGGCGAGATTCATCATTTTCATGCTTTGGCTCATTTAAAAATGCACCTATTTATGAGATTTTAAGGAAAATTTAGGGAAAAACTTAAGTATATTTTAGCTGATTTAGGATGTTAAGGCAAAAAATGTTGAACCTATTTAGTCGCTTGCGCGAAATTCAAAAAGTGCACGTCGTCCCGCGAAACTTTAACTTCCCTGTCAGCTGGATCCCGGCATCCATGCCGGGACGACGTGCATTTTTTGAGTTTCGCGCCAACGACTATTTAAAGACTTTGATAATCGAGAATAAAGCTGCTCCGGTTTATTACTTTGATTTTATTCATCTTTATAATATGATGCCCAAAAGCATCCTATACATCAAGCTAAAAACAAAACTCTCTGGAATCTAAAACTATGACAAATGCTACCTTCACAATCTCTTTAGATTGTGAATTATATTGGGGCGTTAGGGATCGCCGGGACTTAAATAGCTACCGAGAAAACCTATTAGGAGACCGCCAGGTTACTGATTATTTATTAAACTTATTTTCTACTTATCAAATCCATGCCACTTGGGCTTTTGTTGGATTTTTATTCTTCTGCGACAAAAAAGAATTAATGGCATATTTGCCAGAAGTACTGCCCAGCTACAATGACACCAGATTGAATCCTTATTCCGCCATTGCCGATATCGGCGACAATGAAGCAGAAGATCCTTTTCATTATGGCCAGTCTCTTATTGAGAAAGTGATGCGTTATCCTCACCAGGAAATAGGCAGCCATACTTTTTCGCATTATTATTGTCTAGAACATGGTCAAACCAAAGCACAATTTACAGCCGATCTACTCGCCGCAAAACGCGCAGCGGAACGCCTAAATATTCATTTACGCAGCCTGGTTTTTCCACGCAATCAACTCAACGCAGAATACTTAACCGTTTGCCAAGAATTAGGCTTCCTTGCTTTCCGCGGAAATGAAAAATCTTGGTTTTACGACCCTAGCAGTCTTAAGGAGCAATCATTGCTACGGCGCGGTGGAAGATTATGCGACACCTATCTCAATATTAGCGGACATCACTGTCATAACTTATTTTCACCAAAGGCAGAATTAGTCGATGTTCCTTCGAGTCGTTTTCTACGACCTTATTCAAAAAAATTAAAAAATTTAGAACCATTACGTTTAGGAAGAATTAAAAATAGCATGACCTTTGCTGCACAGCATAGGTTAAACTATCATCTTTGGTGGCATCCACATAATTTTGGCGTCAATATGCAAGAAAATTTAGCATTTTTGACCGCGATTTTAGATCATTATACTTTTCTCAACCGTCAATATAATATGCAATCAACAACTATGCTGGAAGCTGCCAACCTCAATCGGGTAGCATAATGTCAGAGAAAAAAATTGTCTTTTTAGCATCAAACAATGCCTCAAGCCGTATGGTTTTCAACCAATTAAAAGCTGTATTTCCTATAGAGAAAGCCATCACTGAAAAAAAACAAAACGCGTGGCTTTTAATAAAAAAAAGAGCTAAACGTTTGGGTTGGTTAACTGTATTCGGACAAATAGCATTTATGGGCTATGCAAAATGCTTGCGTAGATGCTCAGAACAACGTATTAATGAGATAAAGCAGCATTTTAATTTAGACTTATCCAATCTCCCAGAAGATATCACCATTCGCGTAAATTCAGCAAATGATCGTGAGACTATCCAACTGCTACAACAATTGCAGCCTGATATTGTCGTTATCAATGGAACTCGTCTGCTCTCCAAAGAATTATTAGCCAGTACTGATGCTGTATTCATTAATATGCATGCAGGCATCACTCCTGCTTATCGAGGGGTACACGGCGGCTATTGGGCGCTAGCGAATCACGATGCAAACCATTGTGGCGTCACGGTGCATTTGGTAGATGAGGGCATTGATACCGGTAACATTCTTTATCAATCTGTCATTGCACCTACCCCTTCAGATAATTTTATCACTTATCCATTATTACAACTGGCGGCTGGCATTCCTCTGCTCATTCAAGCAGTGAAAGATGTACAGAACAATCAAATAGCGATTCAGCCGGCTAAAACCAATCTTGATTCCAAATTACGCTCTCACCCTACACTTTGGCAGTATGTTTATTATCGGTTACGGTTTGGGGTTAAATGAGCTAGGGCGTCATCAAAAAGGCAACTGCAGCTGATTATCCACCGCCAATAATTTTTCCCGAAATAACGCTTCAATACGCCTCAAACTGTCTTCGTTTACACCTTCAAATCTTAACGTCAAACAAGGTGTAGTATTAGAAAGCCTGACCAAACCCCAGCCATCGGTAAAATCAACTCTTAGTCCATCGAGCGTATTGATAGTGCCATTTTCAAAATGTGCAGTCTCAATAAATTTTTGCATGAAAGGCGCTTTTTCCGCTTCTTTTAAAAACAGCTTCAATTCAGGTGTATTGACACTATCTGGTAAGGCATTGAATACAACGCTGCTGGACTCTGTATTGCGGCTTAAAATTTCCAATAATCTGGCGCCTACATACAAGCCATCGTCAAATCCGTACCAACGTTCTTTGAAAAAAATATGACCACTCATCTCGCCGGCTAAGGGGGCACCACGTTCATGCATTTTGGCTTTCAAAAGAGAATGTCCCGTTTTCCACATCAAAGGTTTACCACCTGCTTTTTCTATTACTTTAGGCAAATGCTGCGTGGATTTCACATCAAAAATAATTTCTGCGCCTTTATGTCGTGACAACACATCTTGTGCAAATAGCATCATCTGCCGATCAGGCCAAATGACTTTACCTTGATCCGTCACCACACCTAAACGGTCACCATCACCATCAAATGCTAAACCCACATCCGCTTTATGTGCCAACACAGCCTGCTGAATGTCCTGTAAATTCTCGATGACACTGGGGTCTGGATGGTGGTTTGGAAAATGCCCATTCACATCACAGAATAATTCAATCACCTCACAGCCCAAACGTTTGAACAATAAGGGTGCAATACCTCCTGCGACACCATTGCCGGCATCTATCACAATTTTCATGGGACGCGAAAGGTGGACATCACTGGCTATACGTTCAATATAATCAGACACGATGTTTTTATGTTCAACCGTACCGTCCCCCCAGATAAAATCACCTTGAACTACCCGTTGGTAGAGTTGTTGTATTTTATCTTCAGACAAGGTCTCATTATTTAAAACGATTTTCAGACCGTTATAATTGACAGGATTATGACTGCCGGTCAGCATGACGCCAGAATGTGTCTTTAACCAATGGGTTGCAAAATACAGAACTGGCGTAGGCACCACGCCAATATCAATGAGATGTCGGCCGCTGTCACGCAACCCTTGAATGAGTGCTGCAACTAAAGTGGGGCCAGATAACCTGCCATCTCGTGCTACGACCAGCTGTTTCTGACCACATGCCTCAGCCTCTGCACCAATGGCTAACCCGATAGCATAGACTGTGTCAGGAGTTAGACTTTCATCGACAATGCCACGAATGTCGTAAGCGCGAAAGATATCCTGGGGGATTTGTTTAGGAATGGTGTATTTCATGAGAATGCTCACATTTTTTATCAACCTTGACTTCTTTCCTTCTCACATTGTAGCACTGTAAAAACTATCTATTCTTGCAAAAAACCCACCGCATATTTAAATGAACGCTCTGCGGCTAATTGATGATACTGCCTACCCATGGCTTGTTCTTTTTCCGGGTCAAAAGTACCCGTTTTTGGGTCAGTAAACGAGTGTCTCGCATGACCAAAAAAAGTAAATATCCAATCTTTTGTACCGGCTGCTTCCATCTCCTCAGCAAAGTGTCCCAATTCAATAGGCGGCACTTGCGGATCTTTATAACCATGCAGTATCAGGAGTTTGCTTTTAATTGCGCGAGTGGGTAAATCCGATTTAGCTAACACACCATGCATGCTAACACCCGCCCATAAATCTGCCCCACTTCTTGCCAACTCTAAAACACACATACCCCCAAAACAAAAGCCAATAGCGCTGATACGGCTGTTATCTATTTGCGGCTGTTGTCTGATGGTTTCATAGGCTAGCAATGCCCTAGTTCTAACTAACTGACGATCTTGTAAGAATGGGGTGACTAATTTAAAACACTCATCAATGCTATGCGCGACTTTTGCTTCTCCATACATATCAGCTACCAATACTACAAAACCCTGCGCTCTGAGTTTTTTTGCATAGTCCAGAGTAAACTCTGCACGGCCTTCAAACGCATGAAACAAAATAACTGCCGGTTGTTTTCCTGATATTTCTTCATTAAAAAATAATTCTCCAATTAACTTTTCTTTGCCATGCGCATATTCTATCGTTTTTTGCTGCATTATTTTCTCCTAATAATGGTGTTTACACTTTTTTCCTTCTCCCCTTGTGGGAGAAGGAAAAAAGTGTAAACGCTAATATAGGGAAAAAGATCACCTCTCATACGTCTCAACCCCCCGCTCCGTCGCAACCAACACCACATCTGCCGGACGTTTAGCAAACAAGCCATTTTCCACAACACCAGTAATATTTTTCAAGGTCTGTTCCATCTGCAAAGGATCCAGAATTTTTAAATTATAAACATCCAATATAATATTGCCATTATCCGTTTTATAACCCTCACGATAAACCGGATCACCACCCAAACGCACGATTTCTCTTGCTACAAACCCACGTGCCATGGGAATCACTTCAACCGGCACAGCCCCTTTGGCACCCAGGACATCTACTTTTTTACTTTCATCGACTATACAAATAAATTTCTTTGCACTGACAGCAAGAATTTTTTCCCGCGTCAATGCACCCCCTAAACCTTTTATTAAATAACAGTGCGCATTCGCTTCATCCGCACCATCAATATAAATATCCACAGTATTTACAGCATTAAGATCATAGACAGGGATATGCTTGGCTTTGAGTAACTGTTCCGTTGCCACTGAACTTGCGACAGTGCCTTCCAGGCGTCCTTTAATTGCAGCTAATGCTTCAATGAAAAACTTAACTGTTGAGCCCGTACCTACACCCACCACCTCACCTTGCTGAATGTATTTTAATGCAGCCTGGGCTGCAGCTTGTTTCAATGCATCTTGATTCAATGTAATGTTTCCTCTTGACTTTCATCCTGAGTAAGACGAAGGACAAAGCATTTAAGATTTTAAGCAACAGCAATGCCATTATATTTCAGCAATGCATCAATTTTTGGCGGCCGCCCGCGAAATGCGATAAACAAATCCATAGGCTCAGCAGCACCGCCACTTTCCAGCAATGTATGTAAAAACTCTTCGCCGGTTTTTCTGTCAAAAATACCATTTTCTTCAAACTTAGAAAACGCATCGCAAGCCAAAACTTCTGCCCATTTATAGCTGTAATAACCTGCAGCATACCCACCGGCAAAAATATGCGAAAAGCTATGTTGAAAGCGATTAAATTCAGGAACTGGATAAACAAACAACTGCTGCCGCACTTCATCTAAAATGCGTTGTATCTGATTTTTTTGGTTGAGATCAAATTCCAAATGCAAACGAAAATCAAATAATGCAAATTGCAACTGCCGAATCATTTGCATCGCGGATTGAAAATTTTTAGCCTTAATTAATTTATTAAATAATTCATCCGGCAACGGCTTTTGTGTTTGATAATGCTGGGCAATTAAATCTACACCCGGTTTTTCCCAACACCAACTCTCCATAAACTGGCTAGCAATTTCAACCGCATCCCAAGCAATACCGTTAATACCAGAAACATCGCTATAATCAACGGTGGTCAACAGATGCTGCAATGCGTGACCAAACTCATGAAACAAAGTATTGACATCATCATGCGTAAATAATGCCGGATCATCACCGACCGGCGCATTAAAATTACAGGTCACAAAGGCAATCGGCGTTTGGATTGCGCCGCTTTTCAGCTTGCGTCGAATGCGGCAATCATCCATCCATGCGCCACCACGTTTATCCGGGCGCGCATAAAGATCCACATAAAAATGTCCACGCAAGCCGTTTTCATCGCTAATGGAAAATAACCGCACGGCTGAATTCCATGTGTCAGGGTTTTTTATTTCAGCAACCTGCATGCCATAGATACGTTCAACAATCGCAAACAAGCCATTTAACACGCGATCTTCAGGAAAATAGGGACGGAAGTCTTCTTTGGCGACAGCATATTCTTTTTGACGTAATTTTTCACTATAGTAAGCAACATCCCACGCTTTTAATTCATCAATGCCATGCTCTTTTTGCGCAAAATGTGATAAGTCTGCGAATTCCTTTTGCGCTTGCTTCAAGCTGGCTTTCGCTAATTGCTGTAAAAAATCAATCACCTCATCCGGTGTTTTAGCCATCTTTGTCGCTAATGAATACTCAGCAGCATTCGCAAATCCGACTAACTTCGCCATTTCTAATCGTGTGGTCAAAATTTCTGGCATTAGCGTGCTATTATCCCATTGACCTTTATTCGGTCCCTGATCCGATGCGCGCGTGACATAAGCAATATACATCTCATGACGCAATTCCCGAGAATCAGCATGTTCCATCACCGGCAAATAAGAAGGCATATCTAATGTAAATAGCCAACCTGCTTGTTGCTTACGCTCCGCTGCTTGCTTGGCTGCCGCTATTGCATGGGCTGGAATACCCGATAATTGCGCCACATCTGTGACTATTTTGCTCCAGCCCTGGGTTGCATCCAATATGTGTTCTTCAAACTGCGTGGTCAATTGCGACAACTGCTTATCCAACTCAGCAAAACGTGCTTTGGGCTCAGCATCCAGATGCACACCCGACAGGCGAAAATCACGCAGCATATGTTCTATGACTTTTTTTTGCGCTTGATCTAAATTTGTGTATTGTTCACTATCAGCAATAGTCTGTACTGCCTTGTAAAGGTCGGTATTTTGAAGAATCTCCATGCTATATTCGGACAAATGCGGCAGGCAGGCTTTATAAACTTTGCGCAAGGCTTCAGAATTAGCTACGGAATGCAGGTGTTTAATAGGCGACCAGAACAGATGTAATTCATCTCCCATATCTTCCAGCGGAGCAAGCAAATTATCCCACGTGTAGGCTTGAGACTGCGAAAGCAATTCTGCCAATTGTTGGCGGTGTTTGGCTAACATTTGTTGGAGTGTTGGTTCAATTGTTTCGGGTTGTATCTGGCTAAATGCCGGAAACTGTGATTTATCAGAAAAAGTAGTGTTTTCGGTATTCAGTGGATTTTGTAGCATGAGGAATTACTCCGGTTTTTTTCTTGCTGTCATTTTGAACATTCACTGTCATTTCTCTCTGTGGGTACAAAAAAAGACTGTCATTCCCGCGTAGGCGGGAATGACAGTCTTTTTTCGTACCTACCCTATAGAGATCCTTGGCGTTGCTCACGACTTAAAATTCTTCTCCACAAAATCCCAGTTGACTAAATGCCAAAAATTATCCACATATTTGGGACGGTCGTTGCGGGTATCAATGTAATAAGCATGCTCCCAAACGTCACAAGTTAACAATGCGACCTTATCTTTTATCATAGGTGTATCCGCATTTGAGGTACTGAAAACCTCCAATGAACCATCGGTATTTTTTGCCAACCAACCCCAACCAGAACCAAATTGGTTAACAGAGGCAGCCGTCATTTTTTCTTTAAAAGCGGAAAATGAACCAAATGCCTCTTTAATGGCATCAGCTAAATCGCCTTTGGGTTCTCCACCACCATTAGGTTTCATGCAATGCCAATAAAAAGTGTGATTCCAAATTTGTGCTGCATTGTTAAAAATACCACCTGAGGATTTGGTGATAATTTCTTCTAGTGATTGATTTGCAAAAGGTGTATCTACAATCAAAGTATTGAGTTTATTGACATAGGCTTGGTGATGCTTGCCATAATGGTATTCGAGTGTTTCTTTCGAGATATACGGCGCCAGCGCATCTAACGCGTAAGGTAATTTGGGTAATTCAAAGGCCATTCGGTTTTCTCCTTATGTTTTCTGTGCTAGGAGTCTAGTGGTCATAGCTCAATAAAGTCAAGTCAGCACCACTTCAGCATTTTTCTCCAAAAATGCTTACTTTGGCCGCAATGGTTTCCGGCGACTAAAAAAGCTTTTTAAGAGACTTGCCAGTTAATTTTGTGATTTAAATCAACACGTTACTTCATTTGCCTCACAACTTTACCCTATACTTACCTGCAAATTAATGATATAATTCTTTTTACTATTGAGGGATTAACTCTTACAAGAATCACCTGCTTTTTCATAAACCTTCCCGGAGATTATTTCATGTTAGTATGCAGAAAAGCCCCTGATTTTAAGGCTCATGCAGTTTTAGCAAACGGTTCCATTAACGATCAATACCGCTTAAGTGACGAAATTCGTGGCAAATACGGTTTAGTTTTCTTTTATCCTCTGGATTTCACCTTCGTATGCCCAACCGAATTGATCGCTTTAGATAACCGCATTGAAGAATTTAAAAACCGCAACGTCGAAGTCATCGCCGTATCCGTTGACTCAGCCTATACCCACCAAGCCTGGCGCAATACCCCAATCAATAAAGGCGGCATTGGCCCAGTCAAATACACCTTAGTCGCCGATTTGAAACATGAAATTTCTCAGGCTTATGGCGTTGAACATCCTGAAGCTGGTCTATCCTTACGCGGCACTTTCTTGATTGATAAGCAAGGGATTGTGCGCAGCCAAATCGTCAATGACGCACCCATTGGCCGTAGCATCGATGAAATCATCCGTTTAATTGATGCTGTACAATTTCATGAAACCCATGGCGAAGTTTGCCCTGCAGGATGGGAAAAAGGCAGAAAAGCCTTGAAAGCTTCTGCTGAAGGCGTTGCTGCTTATTTGACGGAAAATGCTGAGGAGTTGTAATTTAGCTAATTGTCATCCTGAGCGTAAGCGCAGGATGACAGTTCACACCACTTGCCACTGCACCATTTCCCCCGCCCCTAATGGCACCAAAACATCCTCACCAAAAGGCAATGTATTTGGCACCCGCCAAGGCTTTTTAATCAGTGTTACCGTCTCACTATTATGAGATAACCCATAAAAATCTGCTGCAAAATGACTAGCAAATCCTTGCAGCCTATCTAATACCCCAGCCCGCTCAAATACCTGCGCATAAAACTCCAATGCCGCGTGCGCAGAATAAATACCCGCACAACCACAAGCATTTTCCTTAGTACTTTTAGCGTGTGGCGCACTGTCTGTCCCCAAAAAGAATCTGGGATTACCACTAGTCGCCGCAGCGATCAAAGCCAATTGATGCCTTTGACGCTTTAACACTGGCAAACAATAATAATGGGGCTTAATCCCTCCTGAAAGCAAATCATTCCGGTTCAACAGTAAATGATGGGCGGTAATGGTCGCAGCAAGCTTTGATGTAGAAGCCATAGTGACAAACCTCACCGCTTCTTCAGTCGTAATATGTTCCAAAACCACACGCAATCCAGGAAATCGCTCAATCAATTGCTGTAATTGCTCTAAAAAATACTTTTCTCGATCAAAGATATCTACTTGCGCGTCATTGGATTCGCCATGAATCAAAAGCGGCAAGTCTTGCTCCTGCATGGCCTCTAATGCCGGATAGACTTGCTCCAGACGATTAACCCCAGCTTCTGAGTGAGTGGTCACGCCGGCTGGATAAAGTTTTACCCCAATGACAATCCCTGAAGCTTTAGCCTCTGCCACGATTTGCGGCGTCATTGCATCTGTCAGATACAGTGTCATTAAGGGCTGAAAGCTTAGTCCTCGAGGAATTGCCGCAATTATCCTTTCGCGGTATGCCAAAACTTGCGACATGGTCACTACCGGCGGCTTTAAATTCGGCATGATAACCGCCCTAGCAAATTGCTTGGCAGCATGCGGCACTGTAGTCTGCAAATAAGTGCCATCACGCAAATGCAAATGGGCATCATCAGGTTTAATCAAGGTAATTTTTTGCATAGATTACTCATGCTCATGAATGAAAAGAAAGGTCTATAATCTACTATCTGACTGCGGTTCCCGCCATCTATTTCCACCGCTAAATAAAAAATTTCGCATAAAATGAAAAATTTTTATTGCGTAAAATAATTTTCCCCCCTATGATGCTGGGTTCTTATGGACTAAGAAATTATAAAAAAATAGCAAATGGATGGCTTCCAAGATAACAGTCCTACTTAAGGAGCCTGCGGATGCATAATAAAATATTAGCCATCGCCATAAGTCTTTGCCTATTTGAATCTGCGCCAGCCCTAGCAGCTGTCACGTCCAATCCATCTGAAGCAGATCTAGCAAATGCATTACAAAAACTCACCGCACAAACTGAAGCATTACAACAGGAAGTGACGACGCTTAAGACAGAACTATCTCAAGAGGAACAGCGATCTAAAACAGAGCCAGTTCCAGCTAGGCATATACGTACCAAACAACAATCCATGCTAGTTAGACAAACAGTGCAACAACCGCCGGTTTCCCGTTATACCTACGCACCAGAAACAACTCAAACAGCGCCGTCAACCGCATTTCCATCATCACTTGAAACTGGATTTGGCGCCGGCACCTTTATTGCAGGCCCCAATATTACCCACACACCGAGTGGACTAGTCTCTGGGTATCAACCCGGAGATATTATCCCCTCTACAGTAGCCGTAAATAAAATCGGCCAGCCTATTCTTACCAAAGAACAACAAGACAGCCAGGAAAGAACCGCAGATATCAAATATCTCATGGGATCGACCATCTTATCTTCCCCTATTCTTAACATTAACTCTGTCTATGATGCTTCTGACTTAGTCGTCAATCAATCAACCATGAATGAAGACTTACGCTTTTTGCAACAACGTCAAACTTTAGAAGCATTAGTTGGCGCAGAAAATCTTCCCTCACAAAGACGTCCAGAAATCTTCTTAAGTGGTAAAGTCGAACCACAGTTTATTTATTTCGATCCATTTGGCGGACCGGCATCTACCTCTATTGACATAGGTTCTATCGAATTGGATACACTGGCTGAAGCCAGCCCCTGGGCTTATGGTTTTATATCTTTCAACTTTGAAAGCAATCCGCTGCGCAATCCGAGCACACTAGGTTCAGGCAATGCTATCAATAACTCGCGCGTATTCTTGAAGCGCGGTTTTGTCACCATTGGTAATCTGGATAAATCACCGTTCTATTTCACCATGGGACAGCAGTATGTGCCATTCGGCAATTATTCTTCATACCTCTTGTCTAACCCTGACACACTGTCAGAAGGCCGCGTCAATGCCAGAGCTGCACTGCTAGGCTTCTATCATGATGGGTTATATTTATCGACCTATGCACTGAACGGCGCCGCAAACACTGAAACAGGTTTTGATACCAATCATGTTTATGAATGGGGCGCTAATGCCGGTTATAAATTCAAATCCAGCAATGGATTCTACAGCGCCGACATTGGCACTAGCTATATCAACAATATCGCCGAAGCCCAAGGTTATCAGCTAAATGGCCTAGGCAGCGGCTTTTTCCAGGGATTTTCAGAAAACTCGAGCACAGAATTTTTACAACATCCTGTACCTGGATTCGATGCGCATTTCAATGCTAACATCGGCAATCTAAGCTTAGAAAATGAATTTGTCACCGCAACTAAAGAATTTGCCAAACAAGATTTAAGTTTTAACGGATCAGGTGCAGAACCCAGTGCCCTACATATTGAAGGTGACTATACCATCAAGAATATCTTCGATACGGAAAAAAATCTGGCAATATTCTTAGCTTATGATCGCAGCTGGCAATCTTTGGCTTTAAACATTCCTCAAAATAGCTATATCGGAGGTTTAAGTACTTCTATCTGGAAAAACACCATTGAAGCTATTGAGTTCCGTCATGATACAAATTATCCCTCCTCAGACACTGCTAGCGGTATCTGCAACCCAGACAACTTGGATGAGCCAACAGTTTGCCCCGTTCCAGTCTTAGGCGCAAAACAAAATCAAGTCATCGCGCAAATCGGCGTTTACTTCTAAAACTTTCTATGACGGCTCTAGGCAACACCTTGAGCCGTCATCCTTCCTGACTTTGAAAAATCTTAAAAATTCATATGCTATACTGTTTTTAAGCTAAATTTAATTAAAGTTGAATACTTTGCATCCGAAGAGTCTCCGTTGAAGAAGGGGACTAAGGGGATACAAGTGCTTAACCTGATGTCTCTGCCATCTGTAATTAAGGAATTAATGAGGCTGTAAGAGGCAAGGAAATTTCTACATGCTTAAAAGGTAATTCTACAAATGACGAACGGACACAACCCAAGATTTTCTTTTCTTAAAGCTTTAGTCAAAGACCCTGCAGCGATTGGCGCCATCACCCCCAGCTCCCACTTTTTGGGAGAAGAAATGGCCGCCCATATTTATTACCAACCAGGCGCAGCGATCGTTGAACTAGGTGCTGGAACTGGGGTGATTACAGAAGCTTTGCTTGCTGCTGGAGTCAGACCGGAAGATCTGATTGTGATTGAATACTCTCACACTTTTGCTACCCAACTACGTGCACACTTGCCCCATGTGCGCATTATTGAGGGTGATGCAGCCAATTTAACTACATTATTAAGAGATCTACCTCACCCTATTCACTCGATCATTTCCAGCCTACCCCTGCGCACATTGCCAAAATTAAAAACTGAAGCCATTTTGCAACAAGTGGTTCATGCCTTGGCGCCAGGTGGCAGATATATTCAATTCACTTATAGCCTTAAAAGCAGCCAGTATCCTGCATTAATGCATTATCGTCGCATTTTTTCGAAAATAATTTGGCGGAATTTACCACCGGCACGGGTGGATGTTTGGGAGGCTTAGGGCATGTCACCCCCTTAGGAAAAGGGGATGACACTCAATTCACTGCCTAAAATTACGAATATTAGCCGGCATACTTTGAAAATTACTACGAAACGGATTGATATCCAATCCCCCGCGCCGCGTATAACGCGCATAAACCGTCAATTTTTCCGGTGCACATTGCCGCAGAATATCCATAAATATTTGTTCCACACACTGTTCGTGTAAATCTGAATGCTCGCGATAAGAGACAATATATTTTAATAGTCCTGCATGATTAATTTTATGACCATGGTACTGGATAAATAGACTAGCCCAATCCGGCTGGCCTGTGACTAAACAATTCGATTTCAATAAATTAGAATATAATGTTTCCGTCACTAGCCCTGATTCAACTTTCAGCAATAAAGGATCCGGGAAAAAAGTAGTAATTTCAACTGGTAAATCATCAAGATAAACACCAGAAAATTCCTGTAATGCCTGCACCGGTTTAAACGGCGGTAAAATAAAATTGACCCGCACCGGCATCCCCACTGCCTTGGAAATATCTTGCTGCAGAATGTTTTTTAACTCCGTCTCACTCTTAAATGTCGATTGATTCAAGGAGTTTAAATAAAGTTTAAAGGATTTGGACTCGATTAAAGACTCGGACTGACAAGGGACATAAAACTCCGCCATAGCCACCCTCGGCTTGCGTGTCGTTTGCTCCAACCAAGATAACTCATAAGCATTCCAAATATCCACGCCCTCAAAAGGCAACGGATTGGTAACACCCATTTCTGCGCGCTTAACATTCCTAGCAATTGGAAACAAAAAAGCGGGAGAATAAGTTGTAATATAAGGAACATTTTTACCCAGAGGTGATTCCGTAGAACTAACCTGCATTGCCTGTCCTCGCTGTGATTGTAAACTAATCTATTTCTCGTGAAATAAAGCAACTTGACTTAAACAACTAACATGCTAGCCTATTCAATAGGCCAAGCAGAACTGTGCTTATCGGTTGTGCTTATCACACCCTATCGACCCATTAAGGATCTTAACGTGAAACTACCCCAAATTCTACCCGTAATCGCCTTATCCGCCGCTTTATTCAGCAGCAGTGCCGCCCTTGCAGATAACAATGGTACATTTTCCCCAGACCAAGTCACTCAAATAAAGCAAGTCATTCACGACTACCTGGTAGGCAACCCTCAAGTTTTAGTAGAGGCTTCCCAAGCATTGCAAAAACAAGAAATGCAAAAAGTGGAACAAAAAGCCCAATCTGCCATTTCTGACAATGCGCAAACCATTTTTCAAGACGCCGCAAGCCCAGTCGGTGGAAATCCTAAAGGCGATGTGACTGTAGTTGAATTTTTTGACTACCAATGCCCGCATTGCAAAGATATGGAAGCCGTAGTGGATAAAGTGCGCGCTGCCGATCCCAATTTACGCATCGTTTACAAAGAATTACCTATCTTTGGCAGCAGCTCTCGTGACGCTGCGCTTGCAGCCTTAGCTGCCAACAAGCAAAACCCAGCGCTCTATGTCAAATTCCACAATGCCTTATTGTTGGCGCCCAATCCCTTAAATAAGGATAAAATCCTGGCATTGGCTAAAACTGCCGGTCTTAATGTAGACCAATTGGCTAAAGACATGAAGAGCGATGCACTGCAAAAACAGATTGATGATAACTTTAAGCTCGCGCAAAACTTAGGACTGATGGGCACACCCACCTTTGTTATCAGCAAATGGCAGGTTGGTGCTAATAAAAACTCGGTTACAAACTCAGCTTTCGTACCTGGCGTAGTAACTGAACAGAACTTAAAAGATCTGATAGCACAAGCTCGTAAGCAATAAAATCCTTTTGTCCCGTTTGTCATCTTAAGCACAGTGCACTAGTGTCCGGCAAATCCCTTCTCCCACAAGGGGAGAAGGGATTTAGAGTTTTACCGGACACTAGTGGAACGCAGCGAAGGATGACAACGGAATAAAGAGATAAAAGACAACAACTGAAAAAAGACAATCAGATATACATCTGAAAAAACCACTAAGCTCCAGCTCCAGACTACTTAATTTTCTCTTCTCTAAACAAAACGTGTTTTCTAATAACCCAATCGTATTTTTTAAGCACCAGCTTCTCTGTGGAATTTTTCTTGTTCTTGGTGGTGGTATAAAAAGCACCGGTTTTGGCTTCAGAAACCAATTTAATAATGTCACGCACGAGTTAGTTTCCCAATGACTTAAAAACACCCACAATAACTGTGGAACCTTCAATATTAAAAACTCTGAAACTATGCAGCAAGCCTATTCAGCCTGTTCCAAAATTTCTTTAATGACGTGCTCAATCCCCAATTTATCAATAGTTCGCATACCTTTAGTAGAAACACGCAGCTTCACAAAGCGGCCAAGGCTTTCTACCCAAAAACGATGCGTCTGCAAATTAGGCAGAAAACGACGTTTAGTCTTATTATTAGCGTGTGACACATTATGCCCGACTCTGGGACCTTTTGATGTCACTATACACACTTTAGCCATAACTCTTTCCCTCTAAACAAAAGGGTTACTATATATCAAAATTAGCCACATATAGCAACAGCCATGCTTTAGAAAATCTCAGTTTGAGACAAAAATTGATTTAGTAGCTAGAGAAAAATAGAATAAAAAGAAGCGCAAAACATAAAATATGTGCTAAAAAATAATATAGGCTTTATAATTCGTCACTGCTTTCATTATTTTCCGAAAGCTTAATAGTAGATAAATGCAGATCATAAAGCTCTTTTGCTGCTCTGAAGTTATCAGCACTCAGATAGTAAAGAACCTGTTCTTGTACAGCTTGGGGTAAATTAACAAACATATCCTGACTCACAAAGCTCCGTTAAGTACTCTTGCCTTCTCTCATTAGGGGAGGAAGGTTTATGGTTAGAAACTAGTATTAAAAATTAAAGCATGAGCCAAAAACCAAAGATGTAGTCCATAGGCGGAAAACCCCATATCGACTCTAGCCCTTAAAGATACTTTTAATTTTTTCAGTAGGATAATAATATACATTCCTACCCCGCTTTTTTTTGCTAAGAAAACCTTCCTCACAAAGCATTTTTAAATCATTAATAGCTGTGTTTTTTTCACAGAATAAATTTTCTGATACGCCACAATATTAGTATAGAATTCTGCATCCTGATGCAGATATCGCAAAAGCTTTATCTGACGTTCATTTAGATTTAATTGCTTCTGAGCAATAAAGACTGTAGAACGATTTTCATTTAATTTCTTGGTGATATATATTTGAAAATCTTTTCTTGCCGCCTCCAATCTATTTATGTTGTAATTAATAAAATAAGTTAAATCATTATCGTCTTGCTCACTATATATAAGCCATTGCATACTGGGTTGGAGATTTTTTTATTTTTTCTGACAACGATAAATAAGCAAATGCCCAATATTCATTTCTGCAATACCCATAAAGTTTCCACCCATTTCTTTATCAATGACATGCAAAAACTTATTATAATGGTTAATAGACATCCTAAAATGATTGTCCTTTGCATTTCTAATAGGCGTTGGCGTCGACAAAATTTTTCTCAAATTTGTTAGCAAAAACCAAAACATCTCTTTTTCAGGAAATATTTTGTTTGGAATCCAACTCTTGTATCTCAGCTGCTCCCAATGCAAATAAGGGCTATTCGCTTTTTCTAAGGCTTCTTGTACTTCTGGACAGTTAACTTGTTTCAGAATAGTTATTGCATATTCTGATCTTGGGAGAGCAGGGAAAGAATTCTATAGACGTTATCATTTATAAAAATAGGTTTATGTACCATTTGCCACGATAAGTCCCATTAATACCAATATTGTACCTTTGTTACCTATTGTCTCCTTGTCATAAAAGTGCCCTTTATTTGGTTCCAACCGCCAACACAATGCCCATTGGAATATGCAATAAATCGCCCTTTCGGTAAGATTCACTGTCAGCGTATATTTTATTGCGGATCAAATCTAGCGTAGCTTGTGACTGCAATCTGAGTAAACCGCCAGTTCGAGCTGTTCCCTTCAAAAAAGCTGTGAAAATATCCTCACCCGATGCAACCACCCACGGCAATGAAATTTCCTGAAAACTAACTTGGATAAAACCGGCATTTTTAAGCCCATTCAAACTATTACTTTCATCGCTAAAATAAAAAAATGGTGGGCCATCGGGAATAGCTAATGCGCTGTCAGAAAAAGTGGTAATCGCCGCAAGCACAATACCCAAGCCCACCGCGCGTTCCGGCTTAGACCAAACACTAAATGCGAATTTACCCCCTGGCTTTAACACCCGATAAGCTTCATACAGTGCTTGATGTGGTCGCGCCAAATGCAATAAACCAAAATTCATGGTAACTGCATCAAAAGCCGCATCTTCTTCCTGCAATTGCTCTGCATCTCCTAGTTTAAAATTCAAATTGCCGAAATTTGGCGATAATGTTCTAGCCAACGCTATCATATTCTCCGAAAAATCTATTCCTAATACTTTTTTACAACCCTGCTCTGCAGCATATCTCGCAAAATAACCTGGCCCTGTCGCCAAATCCAAAAGGGAATTCACACCCTGATTCTGATTGACCGCATCCCAAAGAATATCTGCTGCTTGACAAGTCAAAGCGCCTAACATCTGATGATAAGGCTGAGCCGACAATTCCCAATTATGCTTTTCAAATGCCGCAAATGCGTTTGTTTCTTTAGCAACTGTCATTATTTATCCTCCATGTTATCTCATTCTGTCATTTTCGTGCGATATACTTGAAGCGTTTGATTACTACTTCAAACACCATCATAATAATATCATGAACTTCATACTAAGCCCCATGCCCGTGGTGGCGCTGGTCGATTTAAACGGAGAATTAACTATGGAATGGGTCACCGTGCAAAAGATACTCTCAGACATTCAACATGCCATTTCCTGTATTGGCGTTTTAATCATCTTTTCTGGGATTTTATTTGCGTTAATTCAGTATTTATATTATTCATTCACCATACAATTATTGAATAAAGGCGCCAAAATTAATAAAGTTAGATTAAATTTAGGTCAGGTTTTATTACTGGGCTTAGAATTTATTGTGGCTGCAGATCTGATTGGAACTACAACCGCACCGGATTACTATTCAGTGGGCATTCTTGCAATTATTGTGACTATAAGAACTTTGCTTAGTTATTCTTTGACTCGTGAAATGAAATCTATAAAAGATAATCCTGAAGAAATTCAAACTGTGAATTGATTTAGATTCATTTTTCGGACGCGATGATACAGTATATCTAAAATTACTTTGGAAAATAAATGCTGAGTATATTGAATGGATAATATTCTGAAGTTGACAAAAAAGTCTATGTTAGACTATAATAAGACCTAGCGAAATCATACAACCTGGGCGGGGAACAGAATGTCTGACATCAAAAACGAAGTGCTTATCGCCGAAAATCGCATACGCCCCTACATACGCCAAACACCTTTAGACTTTTCATTACCCTTGAGCAAAATCACCAACGCCAACGTCTACTTAAAATGCGAAAATCTTCAATACACCGGCGCTTTCAAAGCACGAGGCGCATTTAATAAATTACTTTCCTTAACACCAGAACAACTTAAGCAAGGCATCGTCGCAGCATCTTCCGGCAATCACGGCGCAGCAATGGCCTTTGCCTTACACACTTTAAAAATCCCTGGCATAATTTTTGTGCCTGAAAATGCTTCCCCCACCAAAATTGATAATATTCGTAATTACGATATTCCACTAGAATTTTACGCCACCGATTGCATGCAAACTGAAAATTATGCACGCGCTTATGCTAAACAACGAAAAATGCTTTATGTTTCACCCTACAATGATTTACAAGTGTTGGCCGGACAAGGCACCATTGCCCTCGAAATTGCAGCGCAACTAGATAAAGTCGATGCAATTTTAGTGCCTATTGGCGGCGGTGGACTCATTTCCGGCATTGCTGGATATATCAAAGCCGTATCACCCAACACCCAAGTGATAGGCTGCCTACCAGAAAATTCGCCGGTCATGGCTGAATCAGTAAAAGCCGGTAAAATTTTAGACATGCCAACCTATCCGACACTTTCAGATGCAACGGCCGGCGGCATAGAATCCGGCGCCATCACTTTTGATATCTGCAAACAACTGGTAGATGATTACATCGTAGCGTCTGAACAAGAAATCAAAGCAGCCATCATCGCACTCATTAAAACGCAACATATTTTAGTTGAAGGCGCAGCCGGTGTCGCGCTTTCCGCTCTGTTAAAAAATTCCCATAAGTTTCGTAACAAAAATGTAGTCATTGTATTGAGCGGGGCCAATATCAGTTTGGACACATTAAAAAATGTATTAACATGAAATTAAACCTGGTTCTGCAACCAATTTACGCTTATCTTTAGGATCTAACTTTTTAACAAAACACTCTGCTTTTAACGCTGACGAACGATCAGGATATTCCACAACCAGCAGAAGTTTTTTTGGCGGATGGGAGCGAGTATAACGCGCACCTTTACCGCTGACATGCAAAGCATAGCGAGCAGCCACATCGACAGTGATACCGGTGTAAATACTATTATCCTGGCATTCAATCATATACAAATACCAGGGCTTTTGCTTTGGGCGCATTTTTTTAACCATCTGCTTAATTAGAAGTCATTTCAAAATCACAGTCTTGAACGTTCAGGCAAGGCGCAAAGTGATCGAGCAGCGCAGAGCACTTTGCAACGCAGCATCAACGTTCAAGACTGTGGTTTTGAAATGACTTCTAGGCAAAACTGCTGCCTCTGGCATTGTGACCACCATCCACTCCATGTCTTCACTCCTAAAAGATATCCGCTCACCCCTTGAAAACGGGGGTGAACTTAAAAGCCTCAGATACACTAATCAACAAACAAATCCAATTGTGCCGAAAATTTCCTAGGCGGCCGAAAAAGTTGTGTTTTCAATTCAGCATTAGCCGTAACATTTAAATTAAAACGTTTACAAGCCAACTTAAAACGCATAGCCAACAAATTAGCAAACTCACCCTGTCCATGCATACGCTGGTCAAACGCTGCATCATATTCTTTACCTCCGCGACTTTGACGTATTAAGCTCATCACATGTTCTTTACGCTCAGGAAAATGTTTTAACAGCCATTCTTTAAACAGATCTTTTACCTCAAACGGCAACCTAATAAAGGTATAACCCGCATACATGGCTCCTGCTTCACTGGCCTTTTGTAAAATTGCCTCCAACTCCATGTCATTAATCATGGGAATCATAGGTGCCGCCATAATGCGCACCGGAATGCCAGCGGCAGCAAAATTTCGAATAATGCGCAATCTGGCACTAGGTGCGGCAGCACGAGGCTCAAGTATTTGTTTCAGCGAATTGCTAAGCGTCGTAATCGTCACGGCGACTTTCGTTAACCGCTGCTTCGCCATATCTGTTAAAAGATCTAAATCACGCTCAATTAATGTGCTTTTCGTAATCACAGCTACCGGGTGCTTATAACGATGCAATACTTCAAGAATACTACGCGTGACTTTAAGCTTACCTTCTACCGGCTGATAAGGATCTGTATTCGCGCCCAACATAATCGGTTGACAAATATAATTCGGTTTGGCGAGTTGTTGTTCTAGAATCTTGCTGGCATCCACCTTATAAAAAATTTTGCTCTCAAAATCTAAACCGGGCGACAGATTCATATACGCATGGCTAGGGCGAGCATAACAATAAATACAGCCATGCTCGCAGCCACGGTAAGGATTAATAGACTGTTCAAAGCCAATATCTGGCGAATCATTACGTGTAATAATTGTTTTGGCTTTGTCTTGTAACAATAAGGTCTCTAACGTTGGTAAAATTTCCGGTTCAGAAATATCCCAACCATCATCAATATTTTCACGTTTTTCCTTTTCAAATCTCCCTTCTGGATTAGTGATCGCACCACGATGTTTGATCTGCATTTTGCACCAAAATTAATTTAACGACTGTTTTCGAAAACTTTCTTCAAAGAAAAATACCGTGACAATCATGACAATACCACCACAAATTAAATAAAAGCTCGGCGCCACAAGATTTCCGGTTTTCTCAATCAGAAAAGTCGCCACTAACGGCATAATACCGCCAAAAATCGCGCTTGAAAGATTATATGGAAATGAAATGGCCGTATAACGGATATTAGTCTTAACCAATTCAACCAGGGTTGCTGGGATAACCGAAAATAGACAACCCACTAACAAAGTAAACCCCAATTGCGCCAAAAAAACTGCCGTAAAGGTTTTAAGCTGCATCAATAAAAATAAGGGATAAGCGAAAACAATAAAACCTAAAGCACCGGTAACCAACATGGGTTTGCGCCCAATTTTATCAGATAAAAAACCCATGAATGGCGTGACAAGGGTTAGTACAAACATACTGATTGTATTGATGGTTAAAGCCGTATGCAAAGGCAGTTTTAGATAAATAGCGAAATAAGAAGATAAATAAACAAAGGATAAATAATAACTGGCTGCAGGTAAAAAATTGAGGGCAGCAACAATTAACATCGTTTTATACCCTTCCTTAAAGGCACTGAATAAGGGGTTTTTAACCAATTTATTTTCCGCTTGTATTGCCAAAAAATAAGGCGTTTCCGGCATTCGCAACCGCAAATAAAGGCCAACAATACCCAGAACAAAACCCAATACAAACGGCACACGCCAACCCCAAAGACTCAAAGACTCTGCTGAAAGCAAACTACTGAAAAGCGCACTGACACCCGAGCCAATCAAAAAACCCGTGAACGTACTAGACATAGCCCAGCTACCATAAAGACCGCGGCGAGTACTCGGCGCATGTTCAGTTATATAAATGATGGAACCAGTAAATTCCCCACCGGTAGCTAAACCCTGCAGCAGGCGGCAAATTAATAATAAAACCCCCGCCCATACGCCAATTTGCGCATAAGTAGGCAGCAATCCTATCAAAGTCGTCGGCACCGCCATCAAAATAATCGAAGCGGATAAGGTTTTTTTGCGACCGATGCGATCACCAAAATAGCCAAATAGCATTGCCCCCAACGGTCGCATTAGAAACCCAAGGGCAAATACACCAAAAGTTGCCAAAAGCGACATGAATTTATCGGTGCGCGGAAAAAACAACTGGGCAATAATCGGTGCAAAATAGCCATATAACGCAAAATCATATATCTCTAACATGTTACCGACTGAAGCAGAGAGGATGATTTTTTTTCTAAAGGCTTGCGGAAATATTTGTTGTCGTTGGTCTAACACGTTTTCTCCTTATTTGTTAAACTGGCAAGTCACGGCTCACCCCCTTCGTCAAAGGGGGTGAGTAGTCGCCTTAAGAGTAACACTATTGTACAGTAGAGAGAAAAATTTGAAATGATAGAAGCAAAAGTAAAAGAAATAGAGCTTAATCTAGTTAGCATAAGTGATAAAAAGGAATTACAACTACCTAAAGATTCAACTACTACCGATGAAAAAACAACCTCGCAAATACTTTCTTCCCCCACCCATTTGCCGGCAGCCCCACCACGCATAGAGGTCTTAACTTCTAAAGAACTACCCCCACCTCCCTCAAGCATACCCGCCAGTCAACCGCATGTACGACCCAAAGAAAAGAAAAAAATCACACTAGAAGATTTTTCTAAAAAAGATGCCACTGAAATATACTTATCTGCTTTGCAACACACTAGAAATGCGAGAAAAACATCAGATCCGCTACAAAGACAAGCTCACTCGGATAAAGCTTTCTGCGCCTATCAAATAGCTGCATATGATCGAGGCCATGCTCGCGCACAACTCGCTTTGGGGTTATGGCATTTCTTTGGCGAATTCCACGATCGCGATTTAAATGCCGCAGCTGCGTTATTTGAACTATCTGCAGATCAAGGCAATACGCGCGCTCAACGTTTTTTAAATTCTTGCTATCAAGAACAAATGCTAGCTGCAGATCAACATCAAAGCCAAGGAGATGCAAAAGAGGCGGTAGATATATATTGGGAGCTTGCCGATAAAAAACATGCTCCTGCTATCCATGCCCTAGTCAATGGCTTTCTTAAGAAAAAGTTTGTGCTTACTGAAGATAGAGATCGCAATTTTATTGAGTTATGCAAAACCGCTGCTCGGCAAAAAAATCCCCTCGCATGTGAAGCTTTAGGATGTTATTACTACTATGGCGGTTACGGAGTACAGAAAAATAAAGCTTTATCCTTGGACTATTATGCTTTAGCTACAGAGCTGCAAACCAACTCAGAATATTCCGCCTCAGTTATAGCAGAGTGTTATTTTACAGGTAGTGCTGAATGGAGGGTGAAAAAAGATTTAAAAAAAGCAGCTCATTTCTATCAACTGGCAATCGCTCGCGGAGAAATAACGCCAATCATTCAATATCGTCTAGCACACTGCTATTTGTATGAGGAAGGAATTAAGGATGCTAAGGCTGCCGAACAATTACTTGTCGCCGCCTATGATATGCTAAAAACTCAAGATACTCATCATGATAATCAAATATTAAAAGCCAATATTTTGTCCAAATTAGGAAAATGCTGCGAAGAAAAACAAGCCTTAAAGCATTATGAACAAGCCCAAGCTATTTTTAAGGAGTTAAATCTCCCCACCGATCAACAACGATTACATTATCATTTAGGCAATTGTTATGAAAAATTAGGCAAATATGGGAGCGCAATTAACCATTATCAACTCTATTTATATCCTCCTCTAGTTAGCACAAAATGGCTAGCAACCATCCATTTGAAAATTGGTGACTTGTTTATTGAACTAGACAAGAAAACTAAGGCCGAAAAATTGAAAAGCGGCCAAACTGTTTTAAAGCACGATGTAAATTTAACAGCAGCATTTCAACAATATCAACAAGCTGACCGCATGCATTCGGATATAAAATCAAAAAATGCACTGGGCTTTTGTTATTTAAACGGTGTTGGAGTTAAACGTAATACCCTAATGGCTGAAAAATATTTTAAACAATCTGCTGAATGTCATTGTCCTATTGGTCAGTATCAATATGGGCTTCTTTTTTGGCATGGGACAAATCGTACTCATAAAAACCTATCAGAAGCGCTACGCTGGTTTACTTTATCTGCACAACAAGGACATATGGACAGTATAAAAGCGCTCGCTGAGTGTTATGAAATTGGTTTGGGTGTAAACTTAGATAAAAAGCTGGCTAGTAATTTACTTCAGTTAAAGAATTTAGGAACGGCAATTGTCAGAGAAAGAATAAAAACCCTATTGCCAATGAGCATTTCTTCCCCAGCTGGCATCACCATCACAACCTCATCACAATCAGCACCGATTACCACTAGCGCTGATACCAAAAAACTACCGCTAAACATAATTACAAGCGATCGACAGAATTTCGCCAATTTCGATTTAGGTAATTGGTGGAAAGACCTAGAAGAAGAACAAACTAAGAAAAATTACCCCACATCAAAACCTGATGAAATCAAGAGAAATAAATCAACACCAAAATCAAAAGAAGCCGGTTCCGCTTTTACAGAAATGACAGAAATATCTGATGTCCGCTTGCCGGCTGATTTCCATATATTAGGCGAGTATCATCAGAGCAAAGCAGTCGAAGCAAAAGAGGGAAAAATACCACTAGATACCACCCACCTGCGCATGGCCCAAGATTATTTTGCAAAAGCAGGCACTGTTCTTCCGACCGATTTTAACGAGCCATTTCGTCTATTTTCCAATTCTCAATCAACCTCTAGCCCAGACACTTCCGTTTCTGCTGCGATGTCATCATCCGCCTCAATCTCTGTGATGAGCACCAGCGATCCAATATCTTCTTCCCCAAAAAAATGAAACAGGCACCATTCTATGACCACTTCACTAGATCTCACTGATAAAATTTCACGCTCCCAAAAAACTATTGTTTTGCATGATACGCTAGAAGAATTATGGCTAGATGATAATCAACTACAACAAATACCCGAAGACATTAAACATCTCGCCCAACTTAAAAGATTAAGTATTTATAAAAATCAATTAACTCAATTGCCAGCTTCTATTTTTAATTTGCAGAACTTAGAAAGATTCAATGTCAGCGCAAATAAACTTTCTTTTATTCCAGAAACTATTGGTAATTTGAAGAAATTACAAGTGCTGGATTTGCAGCATAATGAATTAATAACTATCCCTGAAACCATTGGCTCCCTCAGTCATCTACGTTTCTTATATCTTGCCAATAATCATTTTACCTCTTTACCTTCTGCGCTTAGTCAGCTCAAATCACTTAATTATCTGAATATTACCTATAATAAATTTACGAAAATACCTGAATGCATTAAAGATTTAACCGCACTTCTAGAATTGCGGATTTACAATAATGCCATTGACTCCATTCCTGAATTTATTGGCAATATCAGTGCATTAAGAGAATTACATGCTATGCATAATCATATCGTGACCTTACCTACCACAATCAGCCATTTGACTAGCCTGAGAAAACTCATTTTGCAAAATAATAAATTACAAACATTACCCACCAACATTGGCAACTTGCAAAACCTAACTGAACTTGACCTACGCACTAATTATCTACGATCAATTCCTGATACTATCGGCCAATTAAAATCACTGCGATTTCTCGATTTAAGAGATAATAAACTAACGCAATTACCTGATGAAATAATGAATCTAACGCAGCTGGAAAAATTGGACGTGCGGCTGAATAAGGGCTTAGCAATCCCCCAATGGTTTCAGGCACTTGAACTACGAGGATGTACGGTGTTTTATTAACATATTTGAAAGAGTAATACGATGGTCTGTTTCATCAATTATCATAAATGCTTGCTAGGCGAATGCTCTCTCATTTGAGAAATAGCACGATCTAAAGTTTGTACAATAAACTTATTAATCGTTAAATGATTTAACTCAGCAGCTATTGCAACTTTTCGGTGTAAATCTGAGCCTAATCTAATATTTAAACTACCTTTAAATGGTAATTCAGGTTCTATCTTTCGTTCTTCGCACATTTCTAAATAATCATCAACAGCATCTTCAAAAGCTTTCTTAATTCCTTTGGCATCAGTGGCTTCATAACTAATAAGCGCACGTATAAATTCTACCTTCCCAAAAAAGAATAATCCTTTATTGTCGAAATGCACTGAACCAAAATAACCACGATATTGCATTATATCTCTCATAAAAAACCCTCCTGGTGCAGAAAATTAATGATATCTTTTAACTGATACTCCTTCAAAATTGGTTTAGGGTGTGGTTTATGCAAAACAATCGCTCACCGATGGCGCTACGCGAACTGACATTTGGCTGTCTACATTTAGATTTAGTCAAACGCAGAGCGACTTTATCAGGCAGCCCCCTCTCACTTAAACCCCAGGAATTTGAGCTTTTAGCATTTCTAGCTAAAAATGCCGACCATGTAGTCAACCGCGAAATGATTACTCAAGCTTTACGCGGCACCAGCTACGATGGGGTTGATAGAAGCATAGATTTACGCATCTCGTATTTACGCAAAAAATTTCAAGATAATATTACCGATCCCTACCGTATTAAAACCATTCGCTCAAAAGGCTATATATTCATATCTACTAGCTGGAACACCCAGCAAACTCCTTAAAATCTACTATAGTTAATTATTGAGATAATTAAATTCGTAGAATTAATGGAGTTTTTATGAGATCCAAGGATTTTTTTTGTTTAATTATAGGGTTTTTATGCTTTTATAGCCTCTCCGTATTGGCACAAAATGAAGATGTTTATGACACCAATAATTACAACCCTAGCGTTGCCGACGGCAACATAGTCATAGATGACACGCAAATTACCAGTGATGTCAAACAAGTGGTTCACCCTACATTTAATCAGATTAAAGTTTCAAGCCAACAAGGCATTGTAGAATTAAGCGGCAGCGTGAATAGCCCCAGCGATGCCAATCAATTAGTTAAAATGGCTGAATCCGTCAGAGGTGTGCACGGCATAGATACTTCAGAACTCACCATCAGAGGTGTGACCAATCCACTACCCGATCAGATGATAACAGCCAAAGTCAAAGGGCTTTTACTGCGCGAAGAACTATCTGGTAATCCAGGCTCATCCAACCACATTAAAGTGAAGACCATGAACGGCGTGGTTTATTTATCCGGCACTGCCGTCAATTCCCATCAAGCCAATGAGGCAGAGGATTTGGCTGAATCAGTCAGTGGGATTAAGGATGTCAAATCGACTATTACTTTTAGTCAATGAAAAACAGCTGTCAGCTTGGGGCAAGGATGACACACCATTTGTTCGATAACAGCTAAAGCATTACTCTTCTATGCATTTTGGGATACATTTGGCCAAATTACATGAAAATTTGGCCAAATGTATCCCAGATTACTTAAAATTGATCTGAATTCCTCGCAAAGCGCTTTTCTATTCGGCCCGCGTGGCACCGGCAAAACTTTTTGGCTCAAACAGCACCTTCTGCAAGCTACCTTCATTGATCTACTCCGTACTGACACTTTCATCCGGCTCCTTTCTAACCCCAGCTGCCTAGAAACCATACTTCCCCCTCATCCAACACAATGGGTAGTTATTGACGAAGTGCAAAAAGTACCGGCCTTACTTAATGAAGTCCATAGACTCATCGAACAATGGGTCCACTAGACTCCCCACAAGAAGCCGTAACTGTTAAGGTTGACTTTATTTTATACGAGGAAATAGGCTTATTCGCTTTCGAAATTAAGCGCAAACGCAATTACAGTTTCCAGGATCTTAAAGCTCTAAAATCCTTCGCTAAAGATTATCCCACGGCTAAATTGTTTCTACTTTATGGTGGGATGATGAATTTCATGAAGATAATGTGACTGTGCTGCCTATTACTCAAGCATTAAAAAATTTATATGAAATATGGAAAGCTGAATAATTTTTTTCTCATATAGCCATGGCTTTTTTCCTTCTCCCCTTGTGGGAGAAGGAAAAAAGCCATGGCTATAAGAGGAAAAAAGTTAAAAATTGAAGACTTCCAACTATGCCAAAGCCCGCACTGACAAGCCTGGTAAATCAGCCCCTTGTTGTATCGCCTCCTGCTCTGGTGCTTGCCACTGTAAACGCAATGGCACAACCCCTGCCCATACAGCTTGCTCCATATCGATTCCATCATCTTTAGGCGACCCCTGACGCGATTTTGCCGCAGCCTCAACAATCGACACACGCATAATCGTCGTCGCCGCCAACTCATTTTTATCCGGCAAACGCGTATGCTGCCAACGCCCCGGCATCCAATGCTCTAGAAAACGTTGCATATGCTGCATTTTCTCAGCATCAGCAACCTTCTCAAACACACCATAAATACACACTGAACTGTAATTCATTGAATGATGAAACGCAGAACGCGCCAATACCAAACCATGAATGTGCGTCACTGCAACACAAACCTCTGCCCCAGTCTGTAAACATTTCAACAAGCGGCTACCATTGGAACCATGAATATATAAATACTCACCTTCGCGCCAAATAGCCGTTGGAATAGCATGCACACTCACGCCATCATTAAAAGCAATCGTGCCAAAGAAAGCTTCATCCAACACCGCATGTATCGCCGCCAAATCATAATTAGCACGCTCACTCACACGCTTGATGCGTGTTCTTTCGGAGGGGGGTTGTTTTTGATGCATAGGATTTATCCTCTGATAACAGCGTTTATACGCACACAACTGGCCTTGATCTTATGTACATTATTGCTTAATGTATAGATCCAGTTTCCCATAAAGAATAGAGCCAGATGCCGCTTCCACCAGAACTAACTCTCCACTTACATACCTGGCTAACAAAAGCCGAACCCTCCCCCTTACCACGTTACAAACAACTTTACGAAGCCTTGCGCCAACTCATCCTAGATGGATTACTATCGCCCGGCTCCCGCCTGCCCTCCTCACGCGTTATCGCCAAAACACTCGGCATAGCCCGCAATACCGTCATAACCGCTATCGAACAACTCTGCGCCGAAGGTTACGCCATCACTCGTCCCAAATCGGGTATATACATACTGGCTACCGCCCCAACCCACTTTGATACCAACAATACCATTCAACCCAAAGTGAGCCTTAATTTATCCTCCCGCGGCCAAACCATCGCTGCACACGCAAAATTTGCCCCCATGCGTGGCGCTTTTGCCTCCGGCATCCCTGATTTAAAACAATTTCCCTTTGAATTATGGCAACGTTACGTCGCCCGCCACGCCCGCAACCCCAAATTAGATTGGCAAGCCAATCCCCATCAAGGCGGTGACACCGAGTTACGCCAAATACTCGCAGACAATTTACGCATCACCCGCAGTATCCGTTGCAATTCCTCACAAATACTAATAACCCACGGCACACAACGCAGCCTGCAACTAGTCGCTAATTTACTCGCCGACCCTGCAGATACCGTCTGGGTAGAAGACCCTGGATACTCTGGCGCAAAATCAGCTTTTTTAGCTGCCGGATTAAATATCGTAGGCCAGCCTATAGACCAAGAAGGTTTATCCCCACCACTTAATGCCTGGCAACACCCTCCCAAACTCATTTACACCACACCCTCACATCAATTCCCAACCGGCACGGTCATGAGCGCCACCCGCCGCCGCAATTTATTAGCCTTAGCCTCACAGCATCAAACCTTTGTAATAGAGGATGATTATGACAGCGAATTCCGTTATGAAGGCAACCCACTCGCCGCTTTACACGCACTCGCCCCACAACAAGTGATTTATCTCGGCACCTTCAGCAAAACTTTTTTTCCTGCACTGCAAATAGGCTATATGGTATTACCAGAGCCACTGATAGAAGCCTTTCGCACAACACAAGTCCGCCATCATCGCGAACCGCCTTATGTGATACAAAAAGCGTTAGCGGATTTCATGCGCGACGGGCATGTCAGCGCCCATATTCGAAAAATGCGTCGTGAATACCAATTACGACGCGATACTTTAGTGGATTTATTGCAGAACGAATTAGGTGGAAGCGTGCGTTTAAGTGGTTTAGATACCGGATTACATTTATGCTTACATTTGCCTGACGATCGGAGCGATCAACGAATTGCCGAACAAGCTGTTGAAAAAGGCATTATGACCCATGCTATATCACGTTTTTATATCCATTCGGATACTCAACACTCCCCTGCGCTTATTTTAGGATTCGGCGATGCTGACGTGGAAGAAATTCTGCGAGCAGGCAAAATATTGTGTCAGATTATTAAAACATAATCTTGTTTGTGAAGCTAAAATTACTGTAGTGCTTAGTCCATTAGGGTCAATGATATAATCAAAACACAATGAATAGTTATAAATATCTATAACTCACCCCCATAAAAACACTGTCATTCCCGCGAAGGCGGGAATCCATCCCCTAACTTGGCAGCAACTATGGAAGAAAAACAATATTACGTTTACCTATTAGCCAATAAAAAATATGGCACCTTGTATACAGGAGTGACTAGTGATCTTGCGAAACGGATTTATGAACATAAGAAAGGATTGGCGCAAGGATTTACAAAACAATATAATGTCCATCAATTGGTTTATTACGAAGTACTTTTGGATATTTATGAGGCAATAACTCGGGAGAAACAAATCAAAAAATGGAACAGGCAGTGGAAAATCAATCTTATTGAACAAGATAATCCTCAATGGTTGAATTTGGCTAATGGATTATTGCGGTAGTGCAAAAATACTTTTTGGTAGAGCAATGAATGGAGTTGAGGTTTTTCCAAACTCCTTGCCATGCGTGGATGGGTTCCCGCCTTCGCGGGAATGACAGCCCTTTTTATCAACCTAGAGCCAATTGGCATTTACCCACTCAATTCTTCATAGAACCAACAACCAACAATTTGCTGCTCAACGCATCAATGTTGCAAAAGTAGACTAAATTAAACCTTCAACAAACTCCCCGCCACATACAACCGCCTGCGCTGATGCTGTGCGGGAATGCCCCCCCAATGACTATTCGCTGGCAAAGTCTCTCCTTTCATCAACAAAGATAAGCTAGCTAACGAAGCACCCTGCTCCATCACCGTATCATAAAGCACTACCGCCAAACTCCCCACATAACAATTTTTCTCAATTTTTAATCGCGCCATTTTCAAAATCCGATCTTCAAACAAATGCGTTTGAATCGTCGTATAAGCATTCAAAACCACATCATCGCCAATCTCAACCAAATCATATTCAGTAAAAAATGTCGTATCTAAAAATACCCGCTTACCAATCTTCGCACCCAATAACCGCAAGAAAAACCCCATAAACGGCGTACCCTGCAAACCCTCCAACAATATCGGCGCCATAAACGCATCATAAAGTCCGGTAATCAACTCATTCAGCCACACGAACACACTCCACGCCGGCCTAATCCCAGGATGAAAGCGTCCCAGCAATAGCCATTTAAGCACAATAATCATGCCTGAAATACCCGTTAAAATGACAAAGTCAAACAAAGGAAAAGCAAAAATCACTGCCAACACATTCATATGACGCAGCAAAAAACCCGCCGTGATAAATTGCAAAGACAGCATTAAAAAGATAAACGCGCCCGGTAAAATCACTTTTAAAAAATCAATGGCCAAACGCGTACAATACAATTTTTTCGAAGGAATATAAGTTTCCGCCTCAGAAAAACCAGTAAAAATTTCCCGGCGTGGCAAAAACACGGCGGGAGAACCAAACCAAGAAGTATCCGATTTAGCTGCTTCCTCGTGCACTGGCGGCACCGACAAACAACCCACCAAACAACCATCGCCCAACGTCACACCCGCAGGTATCAACGCACTATTCCCAATAAAAGTCCGCTTACCAATCGCTATTCTCGCTACCACCATAAATTGGCGAAACACACAAGGCGCACCTAAAAAAACGCCATCAGCAATAAAACTCTCATCCTCTATGGACAGCAAATCCGGCGAAGTATGCGCTGTAGTAGAAATCTCCGTATGCTTACCCACCTTCGCTCCCAACATCCGCAACCATTGTGGTAAATACAAGGTCGCATACAGCGCTTGCACTGTATTAAGACTTAAATCCATCATACGATCGATCGTCCATTTACGCACATAATAAAAACTATCCGTTGCGTAGATACCAGGTTGCACCGTACCTAATAACAAACGTTTGGCTACAAAAATCAGCGTGCAAAACAAAACAATAAATATCAGCGCAGACAGCGGCGACACCAAAACACACATTAACCAACGACCGTGTAAAAAAAAGTAATCTATCAAAGCGATACCGGGTATCAGCGCAATGGTGTAAAGCAATAATAAAAATGTTAAGCCCAGACTGTGTAAAAAAATTAATTTGATTTTATTTAATCTCGAAGCAGGTGTGCGATGATCGGCAGCTATAAGCAAATTCTCTGGAATTTCTACTGCACCAGGTGCAGCAGGAGAACCGGTGAAATGCTGTTTTTCAGGAATCATCCGACCCACAGAGAGCATAGACAAATCTCCCAGCCGCGCATCATCACCCATGCGGGTATTGATTTCTAAAACTGAGCTTGCTCCGACAAAGCAACGTTTGCCTATATTAATAGAGCCAATTTTTAACCAACCGTTTTCGACAATGTAACCCGATAAATTAGTATCGGCACCCACACTGCTGCCCTCATCAATATGCAGCAAATCAAAAGCATTTATCATGCTAGTGCCGATATAACAATCCTTACCAATTTTTGCACCCATTAAGCGTAAATAAAAATTAATAAATGGCGAACCCACCATGTATTCGATGGTCGTCAAATTTTGCAACTGCTGCACCAACCACCAACGACAATAATAAAATCCCCACAAGCGATAATTTCCAGGTTTAATACGCCCTAAAAACAACCACTTTGCTAAAATCGCAATCATAAATAATGCCGGCTGTATACCCACCACAATCAACCCTAACGGCCATAAAAACTGCGATGACAAGATACTGGCCTTACCCATAGCCGCTATCAAGATTAAAAACACAAATAAAAACTGCCACGACGACAAAGCAAAACGCAAATAACAGCCAAATATCTGCAACACCCCACAAAAGTAATAGCGCAACTGACTCTCTCGCAGCGGTTCTCCAATCTGTGCACTGATATTTTGCAGCGCATGCAATGCCTCTTGCTCTACTGTTTCATCTACCCTACGCGCTAATTGTTCAATGGTGGGATTTTCATAAACATCCAGCATGGAAATATGTTGCAAACCACGCTCTTTTCTCAACAACGAAATCATTTTTGCTGCTGCCAAGGAATGTCCACCTAATTCATGAAAAAAATCCGCTTTAATTGATATGGGCGAACATTTGAATAATTCTTCCCAGACCAAAGCGATTTTTTTTTCTGTGGCAGTCTGTGCTAACACAGAATTATTTTGTAATGCCACCTGATGTACTGACGGCTTGGGTAATTGCTTGCGGTCAATTTTGCCGCTTTGTAATAAGGGAAATTCCTTTAGCTGTTCTAATATCCCTGGCACCATGTAATTGGGTAATTTAGCATGTAATGCCGTGAGAATTTTTTCTTGATTAATTTGCGCTCCATCATTGAGTATTAGATAAGCAACCAACGTCTGCATACCTGATTCCAATTCCTGCAAAGCAACCACAGCTGCGCGTATTTCCGGCTGTTCCATCAATACTGATTCAATTTCCGCCAATTCCACCCGAAAGCCACGTAATTTAATTTGATCGTCGGCACGACCTTCAAACTGTAATTCTCCTTCGGGAGTCAAACACACCAGATCACCAGTTCGATACAAACGCCTACCCTGGTGTTCAGGATGGAAAATAAATTTTTTCTGCGTCAATTCCGGTTTATTGCGATAACCTAAAGCCACGCAAGTTCCACCAATATACAATTCACCGACTTCACCGGCAGAAAGGGGTTGCTGATTTTCATCTAAAATCATCAATTCACAATCGGCAAGCGGACGACCGATAGTTGGCGTTTTACCCTTCTCGCACAAAGCGTAAGTGGCAACTACTGTGGTTTCTGTCGGACCATAAGTATTAATAATGGTTAAATGCGGACGACTCCAGCGCTCCACCAAATCATAAGGACAGACCTCACCTCCCAGAATTAATAAGCGCAAAAAGTGCAATATCATTGCAAATTAAAGCGATATTATCAGGATGATGTTCCACCTGATACTCAAAAAATTGCTGTAATCTATCCATAGATCCCGCTCAATTCCATAAAAAACAGTAGTATAATGAAATAACTTGCAAAACTAAAGTTACCTGTCATTAAAATTCTAGGGCCGATTGTGCCCTACCGATAAATCATCCATCGCCACCTTAAAACATAACCCTGCCTGTAATAACCCGATAAGTACTTTAGTGCCTAAATTGCTTAATTTACTAGCATCAGGATCATAGGTTAATAACTGCATAGTACCTAACAACGCACATGCCGTATTCTCCTTAAAGCTTGAAAACGTACCCACATAAGCTATGCACGCCATACCCATTACCATTAATAATTGCAGTTTAGAGAAGTTTGCTAGGTCCACTTTATTATCAATTTTCTGAGGATCTGAGATCGGATTTAACACCCTGCAAATAACCCCTGAATAAAAATCCTTAGGTATAAGTAATCTATGAGGAGCACCTACCAATTGCTTATAATCCAACAGGGCTTTAGGTTTGCTTTCGAAACTAAATCTCAATATTCTTTCTATTTGCATTTGCTCTTCAAAGGTTTTCACCGCCGCAACCACAATAGCATCCGCATGCAATACAGAGGATAGTCGCGGCAATTCAGATGCCCAATCGCCCTGATGCTTAAAAAACCCCAACGCTGAAAACAAAGTAATCGCAGCGCTGACTTCAGGGTGCTCCAAATAAATGATATGAAATTTATCTTTAACTTTTTCTTTTAAAAAATCACCTATGGTTTGCTGCGCATGCACTATGGAAATCTTTGGTTTAAATTTTTTAGTCTCTGAGAATAAAGCTTTTGTCTCCTGCAGATAAAATTCTTCCATAAACAAATCTGTCGCAGCTTTCATAGGATCAACTAGCGTAAAATTAATTTTTTTGACCTGGGGAAGCGTTTGAAGAATTTTAGCTAAAAAAGGTTGGTAACTTGGAAAACTGCCCGCTGCCAAAACCAGAATATTGACCTCCGGTGATTTTTTTATCGTATCAGTCATCTCTGCTGCCATTTTCTCAAAAAGTTTACTAGAAGCAACCAGTGCTTCACCTCGATAGTTCTGCTCTGCCAGCAATTCTTTTGGTGTTATTGAAACTTTTTGTGGCGTTTTTATACTTTCTTTTAAACCTTTCATAATCAACTCCAATTAAATTTGTTTCAAAAAATAT
>DASZWJ010000025.1 GCA_035546635.1 Gammaproteobacteria bacterium | reverse complement strand
GTTCGCCATACCAACTCCCTAGCACTTTCCCGGCTTGTGGCTGCCAGGAGAAGGTTCCTCTCGCGATTTACCTCCCACGCTTTAGGCGTTTTGTTACATTGTCAGAGTCGCTCTTTATTCAGACCCCTAGGGTCACCTAGTAGTATAGGTGGTTTTCAACCTGACGGTGAAAACAGCTCCTTTGTGCAGCCTCATGTCGCACACTCGTCCACATATCCACAGGCTCCTGCCTCTGTTCACTACGGCCAAAATAAATTTCTGCCGGAGTTTTATAATCCAATGATTGATGCCATCGTTTATGATTATAAAATTCAATATAAGCGCTTATGGCTTTCTTCAAGCTTCCTACTGTTTTATATTCATTTAAGTAAAATTCTTCTTGCTTAAAACTGCGCCAGAAGCGTTCAATATAAATATTATCTGAACATCGACCTTTTCCCGTCATGCTGATGCTAATACCTGCCAACTGCAGGGCATTCACCCATTCCGCACTTGTAAATTGGCATCCTTGATCACTATTCATTATCTCTGGCTTTCCAACCTTAAGTGCCAATTGTAATGCTTCATTGCAAAATTCAGTTTCCAGAGTATTTGATAGTGACCAACTCACCACATAGCGGCTGTATACATCAATCAGTGCCACTAGATACATAAATCCCTGTTCCATCCGTAGATAGGTGATATCCATTTGCCAAGCTTGATTTGGCCTACTTATTGTTAAATCTTTCAATAAATATGGGTAAACAGCATGCTGCTTATTCCGCCTACTCGTATTAGGGCCAGGATAGATTGCTTTAATCCCACCTTCAGTCATTAACCGTTGTATTCGTTTACGGTTGACGATGCGCCCATAGGAGCGAAGTTCTTGAGTTATTCGTCGGTAGCAATAAAATGGATAGCGACTCCAGATATCACGTATTTCATTCAGCAGATCGACATCATTAATCTCTTTAGTCTGGCATTCGTAATATACGCTGCTTCGATTAACATTCAACAATTCACACTGGCGACGCACACTTACATTATCCTTATCTTCTATTAATCCTCGTCTTTGTTCCCTTGGAATCGTTCCCAGCCTTTTTTTAAAAAATCACGCTCCACAGTTAATTGGCCAATTTTTTCATAGAGCTTACGCTGAGCATCCTCATGATTCAGATTGGTTTTTTTTGTTTTACCTTCTTTGCCAAACAATTCAGCTCCGCGGCTTAAAAGCTCTTTTTTCCAGGCATGTATTTGGCTGGGGGCTACCTGATAGTGCTTGCAAATTTCATTGAGGGTTGTTTCGCCCTTTATAGCCAATAAAGCGATTTCAAACTTCTTCGCTGCCGACCATTTCTTCTTTTGAGTCATTTTCGCCTCCTCATGGGAGACTATTATCTCTCAAAATTTTTTATTTTGCTGGTCTAAAAAGCGGGGGGCATTATAAGTCAAAGTAGGGGATATAGTACGACTGCGCTTTATTGGTGCGGCGGCTAGTACGATTTATCATGTCAAAATTCCTGGCGCCATCATGGAAATGGTGCACGTGCAGGGCAATGATGTAAGACCTTACGCTATTGATGATTTCACCATTGCGCCCGGTGAAACTTATGATGTCTTGGTAAAAATCCAAAAACATACACCTTATATTATTTATGCGGAGTCTATAGACACGCTAGGCAAAGCTTATGGTGCCTTAGTGACCGATCCGCAGCAATCCATTGATTATAATCAAGTGCAAGTTTTTCCGGAACCCCTGCCAGTTACCCGTGACATGATGAAAAATATGATGATGTCAGAGATGGGTCAGGGTTCAATGAATATGCCAGAACATACTATGAGTCAAGGTACAAGCATGTCGGGCATGAAGCATCATTCCATGGACATGAATATGAATATGGCAACTGCGCACCAGTCATCCATACAAAAAGAAGAGGGCAACCACCACAATCATTCAATGCAATCTAGTCAAATGAGCAGTAATGAAATGGGTCATACCATGCAGATGGATCATGCTATGTCTATGCCGACTGAGCCAAGTATTATTGGAGATACTATATCTCCTGCCAACAAGAAACTTTTAGAAGTCACAACAAGTGGTACTAAATATCAAAATTTAATCGCAGCTGTCAAAACTAATGATCCTAATCAACCAGTTGATGGTGTTATTCGAATGGAATTGTTTGGATACATGGATCATTTTATTTGGTTCATTAACGGATTACCTGAATATAGAGCCAAACCTATTATGATTGAAGCCGGAAAACGCTATCGGATTATTTTTACCAATAATTCCATGATGCGTCATCCCATGCATATTCATTTGCATTGGTTTATTTTACGCAATGGTCACGGTGCTTTTGATCCGCTGCTGCATACAATTGAAGTGCCTCCGGGTGCAACTGCGGTTGCCGATGTGGATGCCGATGCCAGTGGGCAAGCATTTTTTCATTGTCATCATTTATATCACATGATGTCGGGTATGGCGCGGGTATTTCAATATCAAAGTATTATTGATATTGAAAAGGGTACGGCTAAGCCTGAAAACACTGTCGCCCAACTCGCTTATATCAATCGACCTATCGTCAGAGAAGATAAGGTTATGCCAATTGACCCCGCTCTGGTTCATCATCCGGCCGGTCATCATGAAGGTTTTTATTTTGCTAACTTCTTAGATATGGGTGAAGATCCTTTTCATAATATTCAATCGCTCACTTTTAAAGGTTTATATGGCGGAGATTATAATAAATTGGAGTTATATAGTGATGATGCTGAACTCAATCAAGGCAGTATTGAAGCCGCTGATTTAGACATCTTCTATTGGCATCTTATTAATCAGTTTTGGGCAGTGAAAGGTGGCGTGAATTACTTTAACCAGCCTTCGCAAACTCCATATTGGCAGCCCGGAATCGGCATTGAAGGATTGCTGCCTTACTTTATTGCTACGGATGAAAGAACGTATTATCACGACGGGAGTGTTAAATTCGATTTAGAGTTATCTTGGGATACGCAGATTACTAATAATTTTTTCATTAGATTGGGACTGCGTGGTATTTTCGCTACTAAAACAGTAGCTCAAGATGAAATTGGTAATGGTCTTAATCAAATGCGTTTTACAGTCCACCCTTATTATCGTCTTGCGCCCGGTTTAAGTATTTATACTGAATATGAACGAGAGCAGGATTATGGTAACTTAAAAAGTATTCGTAATAATATAGGCGAATCTAGCAGTGAGGATAGGGTGTCAATGGGGTTATCATTTATATTTTAAAAACTAAACTAGATGGCGATTAATAGCAAAGGCTAAACGCTGATCGTAACTGACCCTCAGCCAGATTTGCGTTGTAGGGTTATCAGTTTTTTTAGAATTACTCGTAACCATTCGTGCGCCAGGAAATATAGACACAATATACTTGAAGCAGTCGAAAACTTATTTCTATTGAACCCATAGTCGTATTAGCGCGGTGATAGCTTCCGGCTGTTCAATAGATAACATATGTCCGCAAGTTTCGATTATCGTTAATTTGGCATTTGCTATATGATCTCTAATATGCTCATGGATTTGTAATGGAAAAAAAGCATCCTGACGTCCATGTATGATTAGGGTAGGGCATTGGATTTTATGTAACAAAGGTGAAGTGTCAATGGCATTTATTTCGGCCAGTGTTTGGTTGATTAAGCCTTGGGTGGGAAATTGTGCCAGACACGCATGGATGGTTTGCAGCAGATTTTCTCTATGGTCATGTTGAGAATAAACAAGATTAGATTTAATGTCGTTCCATAAGGATTCTCTTTCATCATTTCTAATTTTTTGCAGCATTTTTTTAAAAAATGTAACTAATTCTGGGCTGGAAAATCCAGTCCATGTCGCTAGCAAAATGAGTTTATTTACTTTATGTGGATGGTGAATGGCAATCCATTGGGCGATCAATCCTCCCAAGGAATGACCCAACAAAATAAATTTTTCAGATGCTGAAGATAGCACTTCTTCTGCCATTTTTTCAATGGATGGTTGCTCTGTAACTACGATTACTTTAGGTGTAACCAGGTCTGTCAGATTGACGCATTGATGTTGCCATAGGCTGCTGTCGCCAGCCCAGCCGGGTAAAATAATGAGTTCTGGTTTGCTTCTTGCCATTTTATTCCCCTGCTGCAATTAGTCATCAATGCCGCAATAGGCATATCCGCCATCAACGCGAATCACCGTGCCGGTCATATAGCTGGATGCGTCAGAAGCCAGCAATAGTAATGCTCCAGTGAGTTCTTCGGGTTCTGCTGTGCGGCGCATGGGAATTGTTTTGCGGTATTTATCACCCTCAGGTCCATTTAATAAATCTGTGACCATTTGGGTATTCATCCATCCAGGTGCAAGGCAATTAACGCGAATATCATATTGCACCAATTCCATAGCCATATTTCGAGTGAGATGTTCAACTCCAGCTTTGGAAGTAGCATAGGGGATGCGCCCGAGCTGTGATCTCAAGCCTAAGGATGAAGAGATATTAACAATTTTGCCTTTAATAGACTTGGCCATCATGAATTTTGCAACTGCAGTTGAAATTAACCACATGCCTTTTAAATTCACATTGATGACAGCATCCCATTCTTCTTCAGTCACTTCCATTATTAAGGAATCATTGCCTAATATGCCTGCGCAGTTAATCAATATATCCACAGAAGAAAAGCGTTTTTCAATAGCCTCAATTAAATTGCAGATACTTTGCTTTTGGGTAACATCACAGGATTGTACGAAGATATGCTGCTGGGAGGGATCAAGCTGCTGGGAGATTGTGTTCAATCGTTCTGCATCGATATCCGTTAATATGACTTTGGCGCCTGCGTCTAATAGAATCCTGGCTAATTGTTGACCTAATCCGCCTGCGGCACCGGTAACAATCGCAACTTGATTTTCTAAAGAAAATTTTTGAATCCATTGGCTGTTCATCATGAAATTTAATCTCCTGTTTTGATAATAGGATTTAAATTATAACTGTTAAATAGGTTTATCTCTGTTTGGGCTTTCCTAAAATATAACCTGATTCTTCATCAGATTTTGGGTTGTAGCAGATTCCTCATCATTTAGACGACCAAGCAGGGCAGTTACGCCATAATAAATCATTTTTAACTCAACTAATAGTTGACAGCTTAGCTCGAGGGTAAGTTTACACAAAACTTCACACAAAACCATGTGTGAAATAATATATTGCATTATATATATTGACTCGTAATGGCATTTTAACTAAAATAATGACCATAGACATATAACCATAGTTATTGGAGCTGTAAATGGAAAAAACCATAGCCGCTGGGCAATTTAAAGCACAATGCTTGCAATTAATGGATTATGTGCAAGAGAAGCATCTGACTTTTGTGATTACTAAGCATGGCATTCCCATTGCTAAATTAGTCCCAATAGAAGAAGAAGCAATTAATTTATATGGTGCCATGAAGGGAACTGTAAAAATTATAGGGGATATTATCTCTCCCATTGATGAGAAATGGGATGTGGAATCATGAAAGGATTGTTATTAGACACTCACATTTGGATTTGGTTAATGGAAGGTAGCAAGGAAATAAATCATAAACAACGAAAAATGATTAATGAAGCCGCACAGCAAAGCGTAGTAGGAATTGCTGCCATTTCGATATGGGAGGCGGCCATGCTGGTAGAAAAAGGTCGGATTAAATTAGAAAAGCCACTATTAGCCTGGGTGCAAGAAGCTTTAGCATTACCGGGTGTTGAATTAAAACCGCTAACTCCAGAAATAGCAGTAGAAAGCTCGCAACTTCCAGGTAATTTTCATGGTGATCCTGCTGATCGTCTTATTGTAGCTACTGCACGAATGCATCAGCTTACTTTGCTAACGCAAGATAAAAAAATTTTAGATTACGCAAAAAAAGAATTTTTATCTGCAGTTTGATTTAAGAAGGAAATCACATTATGCCTTATGCTACTAGTTATAGATTGAACCAATCTGTACAAATTTATTATGAAGATATTGGTGAACTATCATCACCTATAGTGGTGATGCAACATGGTGATGGTAATGATTCTCAGAACTGGAAATCATTAGGCTATGTTGAAAAATTACTTCCCTACGTTCGCCTGATTTTAATTGATTATTTAGGTTATGGGCAAAGCGAAAAAATCTACGATCCTAATGCATACACAATGCCTTTACTGTCTAGCGATACTATCGCAGTATTAAATCACATTAATGTAAACACCGAGGTTACTTTCTTCGGTGGCTCCATGGGAGCAAGGGTAGGGTACGAACTAGCCACAACCAAGGAGTATGCCAAGTACTTTAATAAATTTATTATTAATGGCATGGTCGCATCGCATTTCGATATCGTCACTGAATTTGCCAAGTGGGTTGATATGGGTGGAATGCCCTATGTAGCAGAACAAATGGAAAAAACTTTTATGGTTGAGCCTTTTCCTAAAGCCATAAGAGAAACTTTTTTAAATAATGACCCTGCAGCGTATCGCGCTGCAAATTTAAATCCATGGCCTAGTATTACAGATAAACTACACCTTATAGATAAACCCGTTTTACTGATTTGCGGAGAAAAAGCAGGCGAACGTGCGGATATGGAACAAAGTGCAGCTTTAATCAAGCAAGCGCAACTTAAAATTATTCCCAAACTAGACCATGCACAAGCCTATTGGTATGCGCATGAAGTTGTACCTTTGATACTTGATTTTATTTTGGATATAGTGTCGACAGAGCTGTGATTATGCTCAAAAGGTGATAAGAAAAAACCTTTTAATTCTCATTTTCTGCAAGCGTATTATTAACTAGCAACGAGTCATAATAGGAGTCACACTCATGATACGCTCACCAGAGAATTTAAAAATCTAGCAATACTCATTATTATAATCTTTACCATTTTTAGCTGTAACTTCACCACGCATTTCTACTATAAAAGTGTTATCTGTTAGATAGGTTCCGAGAACATGCATCTTCCAGCCAGGGAGTAATACGTTACTTAGACGATCAATGACTTTACTAAAAAACTCCTCTTTATTGTAGTAGGTTCCTGATAGAATGCTGCTTCCTTTGATCGTCCATAAAAAATCATCACATAATGCTCTAAAACGACATTGCTGTAGATAATTAATAATTTGTTGTTGGATTTTAGGGTTGATAGTCATATAAAATCTGCTTTAATATTTGATTAAATTCTGCTGGATGGGTCCAAAAAGGCATATGCTGGGCATTGGGAATCACATGTAAATTTAAGTTTGGATTCAAAGCGCTAATTTTTTCAATCGACATTAATCACGCAATAATGGTTGGCTAATTGCTGAACTATTGGCTGCATGTACCAATGGTTACAACCCCAGCCATGTATCACAACTAAGGGTTCGCCTTGGCCGGTAATATCTTTATAAATACCCATTTGGATTTTTCCACTAATAAATGTTAACTGAAGATTCACAAGTAAACTAGGTTACTATAACCATTAAAATTTTTTCACCTTAATATTCATTTTTTTAGCAGCCTTGAGCATCACTTCATCTGCTGTAGCAAGACGAGGTATATTCTTTTGTTGGATAATGCTTAAATGCAATGCGTCAAGAGTGCGTAATGGAACGCTGGGAAAACTATCGATAAGATGCGCTGCATGAATAAAACATTGATCTGAAAAAACTTCCACTGTGAGGTGACCAATATCGATGTCGTTTAAAAAAGTAGCATATAATTGATGTTCTATTTTTTCGTTGAAATCATGCATTCGTTTACGACGGGCCAGTAAGCATCGCATTTCTGTAATGGTAAGACTACTAATCACAACGCGATCAGCTGATAAAATGAAATCTGTTACTTGTTTCGTACCGTGTTCGTTTAAATACCATTTTGCCAATGCCGATGTATCTAAATAAACACTATCGCTCATCGCGTTCGTCCCTAATTAACTTTTCAGAAGGTATCGCCAGTTTTTTGGTCAGCAGATGAAGGTCTTCGTGGGTAGGGCGCATGCGTTTACCTTTTATAGATGTGATACGGGCTATGGCCTCGCCATGCTTGGTTATGATTATTTCATTAGTGGTGTTCAGTACTTCGTCCAGGTGGCTCAATGCGCTACGAACTTCACGAATACTTAAGGTTTGCATAGATATTTCCTCATTGTGACACAATTTATTGTATTGTAGCACAATCAAGGAAAAATACCAGATAATCCAAATATTGCAGGTTCCTCATCATAAAATCATGGAAGCCAGTGATTTTAAGGAATGACATTATGCCTTATGCTACCAATTATAGATTAAATCGACCTCTTGCTGTGCAATAGCCGATAGCGCCGATAATTTTTATTATCAGAAGTAAGAAATTATGCGTTCACAACGTTCACATTACGATATTGTCATTTGCCAAAGACAATTGCAATTGGCCACAGTGGATTGCAATAACTCATTAAGTCTTGTAGCCATACACTGTCAGTATTAGGTACTACATAACGCCAGCATCAAATTATGGTCAAAATCAGTATATAATTGAACACTACTACTGGACTTTAGCCATTTTTTGGCTGGGTTAATTTGAAAAAAGTAAGCTAAATCAGTTGCCAAAGCTGGCAGATCATGTATTTTTAAGTTTCTCAAAAAACAAAAATAACAAGAGGAACTGCCAGCGATGACACCAGAAA
>DASZWJ010000024.1 GCA_035546635.1 Gammaproteobacteria bacterium | reverse complement strand
AATCAAGCTCACAAAATCAGACGCAAAGAAGTAGAACCCACCTCTCTCCTGCCGCAGTTTATCAATAAGTCCTTATTTATATAAAGAAAACATTCGCTAGAAAAATTCAAATATGGGATGGAATTATTAGGGGCTTACGTTCATTCTGCTCCTTAGAGGTAATTAATTTTTTTTGTTCAGATAAATCAAAAGATGAACCAATAATACCTATTATTGTATTATTGCTATCATATAGTGGGGATTTTTTTGATAAATAATAAATCGTTGAACCATCCTCAGCAGTTTCAGGTTCTTCAGTGGTCACTGAAGAACCAGATTGCATCACATAGTTATCGGTTTTGCGAAAAATATCAGCTGTTTCCTTGTCCATTAGTTCATAATCAGTTTTTCCAATAACATCATTTTGAGAAGACTGGTTAAAGGTTTTAACTTGCTGATTATTGCACCACAAATATCTCCCTAGCTTGTCTTTCAAGTAAATATGCCCAGGAATCATATTTATAATTGATATAAGGGTGATATCGTATTCTTCCAGTTTTTTAAATTTTTCCATAAATTCCTTTTATGGGTTTGTTTTTAGATTTTGCAATGGTTAATCATTTCTTGTGAATAATTAACAACGTTGTTACTGCGCCACAAGTGATGAAACTGAGTAAAAAACCAATCATCAATATATAATCTTTCACAAGATATGCGTGAAGTGTGGTAAAAAGCTGCATTATATTAAACCCAGCAAACGTGATGATAGACACTCCTTTGGTACATTTAGTGCGATATATCTGTATGGCTTATGGGATGAAAAGAGCAGCATTCAGAAATAATCCAATCCCAAAAATAGTGTGTATAGCGTAAATTATATATTGTTTCATACGATCTCTAAGTTGTCGCTTTATTATATATTTTTCTAAAATGTAGAGACACTGATATGAGCTTACCAGGGTATTCCTTTTTAACAACGATCTCATATGCGACTTTCATAGCTAGATTTCTACCAGTTGGGTACAATTCAAAATCAAACCCTTCATGCGCCCATAAACACATGACGGCACACTCTTCTAAGAGATACTCTAAACAACAATTAAAGGCATGGTTTTTATCAAAATCTAAATATTCTCTATTTTTGATTCGAGTTAAATACTCGTGTATTGTAAAATTAACAGCTTCCTTATACGAATCATTATTAGAATAAAGTTCCGTCATTAATTCCCGTTTTAATACATATTGTGGGTGACTTAGCCAATCATTCCATCTCAGTATGTTGTAATCTACAGTTAAGAGGCTATATATGGATTTATTCCTTTCCAACCATAAATCACCTTCTAACAAACACTTGTTTATAACATCTTTTTCCGTATTAAATATTTTTAACGTATGACGTTGCACGGTATCGTCAATTAATAATGTAAATTTTTTAAATGATGAATTTACTAACAATAATGTTGCGTGGAGCTTCTTTCCCTCATGAACTTTTAGTCCTTGTCCAACGCTTATGGGTGCAATGCAGTTAGATTGTAAAAATCTTTTTTTCCTGTTTTCAATTGGGCATTTAGAAAATGAAGCTTTAACCGATATATTTTTTGAATTTTCCCTTGTGAAAGTTATTAATGGTGGTGTTGTTGTATCTAATTTTTCAAAACCATAAGGAAATGGTCTATGTTTCTTCGTTGTTCATTAATATAGTCATGGTTTTATCCTAAATAATCTGTAAATATAATTTTTTTGTTTTTATAATTTTGACTAGAGATTAAACTCTTTGTTGGAAACTTTGTGGCTTAAGGAAAAGAAGATGGAAGGCTATGTATTACTTAATAAGTAATCGTCGAATAGATTCGACTTATGCTTAGCGATTTAATTATTTTTAACCTTAATTCACTCCTTACTCAATAAGGATTTGTGAATCCTAGTAATCAATTTATTTAGTTCAATTAAGATAACTAGGTTTTATTTTATGCGTGGTGCCTTGCAAGATACGATACTAAACGTAACATAAAATTTATACTCATTGCAGTGTGATTGTGCTAGGCACGAGTCGGCCAACATTAAATCTGACTTAAGGACACCTCTAGAAATTGATCTTTTCGCTCAATACGGCGTTGGATTAGATTTTAAATCCTCATTTATTCCCGTATAAATTCCGGATTTAAAATCTAATCCGCCTTGTCTTGAGCGAAAATCTCTAATTTCTAGAGGTGCCCTTAAAAAACGAACATATCTCTGTTAATCAGTTCATAGCTTTAGCTATTTCTAAAAAGTTAAACTCCTCATTTATCCCCTTTCCAAACCAAATTCAATTCCTTAGCCGCCTTAACATCATCCAGTCGTCGCACGGGTAAAGTAAATGGTGCACCGCGCAGTTTTTCAGGGTCTTGTTTGGCTTCTTGTAGAATTTTCTCCATCACAGCGACAAATTCATCCATCGTTGCTTTACTTTCAGTTTCGGTGGGTTCAATCAACATGCACTCAGGAATCAATAGCGGAAAATAAACTGTTGGCGCGTGGATGCCATAGTCTAATAAACGTTTGGCGAAATCCATGGCGTTTACACCCAATTCTTTAGCCTGTTTTTGTAGCGTTAATATGAATTCATGCGTAGCGCGGCGCTGTGGAAAGGCGGCGGTAAAACCCGCTTGTTGCAGACGTTTAAACAAATAATTTGCGTTTAAGGTTGCGTATTCGGCGACACGTTGCAAGCCTTTGCGTCCCAGTAGGCGGATATAAATATAAGCGCGCAATAACACGCCGGCATTACCCATAAAAGTCGACAGACGGCCAATAGATTGTGGGCAATCTTCTTGAGTCAGCCACACCCATTGATCGTCCTTTTTGCTAACAATCGGTGTGGGTAAAAAAGGCGCTAAATGTGCTGCTACAGCGACGGGTCCAGAACCCGGACCGCCACCGCCATGTGGCGTGGAAAAGGTTTTATGTAAATTCATATGAATCACGTCAAACCCCATATCGCTGGGTCTGGCTTTACCAACAATGGCGTTCAAGTTAGCGCCATCGTAATACAACTGCCCGCCGGCAGCGTGCACTAAATTAGAGATTTCACGAATACGACGTTCAAAAACGCCTAGTGTAGAAGGGTTAGTCAGCATGATGCCGGCAGTTTTAGGTCCTAGGGCGGCTTTTAATGCATCAATATCCACATCACCTTGTTTGTCGGTCGGGATTTCACGTATGGTATAACCGCCACACATTACGGCAGAGGCGGGATTGGTACCGTGTGCAGCGTCAGGGACTAAAATTTCTGTACGCTCAAAATCGCCCCGAGATTGATGCCAGGCACGAATAGTCGCAACACCAGCAAATTCGCCTTGCGCCCCGGCCATGGGTGTCAGGGAGACTGCAGCCATACCGGTGACGATTTTTAAGTATTCTTGTAACTCATACATGCAATGCATAAATCCCTGACTGAATGCCAATGGCGCCAAAGGATGTCGATTAGCAAATTCCGGTGACCAGGCGATACGATGGGCGCGGGGATTATATTTCATAGTACAAGAACCTAAGGGGTAAAAATTCGTGTCTATGGAAAAATTTTTACGAGACAAACTGGTGTAGTGACGCACCACATCCAATTCCGAGGCTTCTGGTAGCACGGCTTTGCTTTTACGTAATAATGCTTGCGGAATGTCATCAATCGCGATATCAGTCAGCGGTGCTTGAGCGGTTGCGCGGCGTCCTTTCGCAGATTTTTCAAAAATAAGCATGTTTAACCTCTATTATAGCGTTTACACTTTTTTCCTTCTCCCCTTGTGGGAGAAGGTGCCCGAAGGGCGGATGAGGGGTAGGTTTGCAGTAGCATTTACTATTTAAAGCCAACCCAAACTCACCCCTCATCCGCCCTGTCAGGCACCTTCCCCCACAAAAGGAGAAGGGGAAATAAGTTTCTCTTGTCTCGATTCCATCACATTGCGCAATGCATCATGAAAAGCCTGTAAATCTTCTTCAGTCTTAGTTTCAGTCGCACATACCAATAAAGCTTGTCCCAATTCAGGATAATAAGGCGTTAAATCAAAACCGCCTAATATCCCTTCACGTGCCAACTCTTCCAACACAAATGCCACAGGCTTATTCAACTTCAGCACAAATTCGTGGAAAATCGGCCGGCAAAACACCCCCTCTACTCCAGCAATGCGAGTTAATTGATTATACAAGGTCACCGCATTGCGATGACTAGCGGCAGCAACCCGCTTCAACCCCTCAAGGCCTAATAAACTCATATAAATGGTAGCAGCGGTAACCATCAGCCCCTGATTCGTGCAAATGTTAGAAGTGGCTTTGGAGCGGCGGATATGCTGCTCCCTAGCTTGCAGTGTGAGACTAAACCCAGGCTTTCCTTCAAGATCGACGGTACGTCCCACGATACGGCCTGGTAATTGGCGTACATGCGCTAAGCGGCAACACAAAAACCCAAAATAAGGTCCGCCGGAAGCCAAGGGAACACCTAAGGGTTGACCTTCACCGCAAACAATATCGACCCCGGACTGACCCCATTGTCCTGGCTCTTTCAAGAGAGCCATCGCAGTAGGGTTGACGAGGGCAATCGACAGCATACCTTGTGCTTGAGCCCAGTCAGTTAAAGCATCGACTTCTTCCAGTACCCCAAAGAAATTTGGCTGAGGAATAACAAATGCCGCGAAGTCTTGTCCAGCATAAGCTTGTAAAGATTCTAGCAATACATGACCGCCACCCTGGCAAAATGGAATTTCTATCAGCTCAATATCTTGTAGCCCGACAATACTCTTGGCAACCGCGCGATAATAGGGATGCACGCTGCTGGGTATCAGGATGCGTTTGCTTTGCGAACGGCGGTTCACACGGACGGCCATAAACAAGGCTTCCGCTAAAGCCGTCGCGCCATCATATAAAGAGGCATTTGAGACATCCATACCGGTTAAGCTAGCTATCATGGTTTGGTATTCATAGATAAGCTGCAGCGTGCCTTGGCTGGCTTCTGCTTGATATGGCGTATAAGAAGTTAGAAATTCACCGCGAGATATTAAATCCAAACTCGCGGCAGGGACATGGTGTTGGTAAGCACCCGCACCAATGAAACAGAGGTTATAACGATCCTGTGCCCCACGCTTTTGTAGCAGTTGGGTCAATTCCATTTCTGATAGCCCTTCGGGAATACCGGGTAAATCGGCAATCAAGAGGCTTGAGGGGATTTCGTTAAATAAATCATTGATCTGGTTGACGCCAATGGTGGCGAGCATTTCTTTAACTTCAGCTTCAGTATGGGGGATAAATGGCACAGTTTTAACCTCTTATGAAGAATATGACTATTCAGCTTCAATACTTTGTTGGTAAGCTCCCGCATCCAGTAATTTTGCCAATTCGCTTTTATCGAGGGGTTTAATTTGACATAGCCAGCCATCACCGTAAGGGTCGACATTCACCAACTCAGGTTGATCGGATAAAGTGTTATTGATGGCGACAATCTGTCCTGTCACGGGGGCATACACATCGGCTGCTGCTTTAACCGATTCAACGACAACAATGCTTTCTTCGTTCTTAAAGTTTTTCTGTAATTCGGGGAGTTCAACATAAACGATATCTCCCAGTAATTCTTGGGCGTGGTGGGTGATGCCAATGGTTACCGTGCCATCACTTTCTTCGCGCACCCATTCGTGGCTTTTGGTATATTTTAATTCTTTGGGTATGAAATTGCTCATTTGTGGGGTTCCTTTGGGTTTGTTTTAACAGTTGGTAATGGAAAAAAGCTTACTCAAAAGTTTTTTTCCCATGCCGCACAAACGGCGGTTTTACAATTCGTGCAGGTATTTGCTGTCCGCGAATTTCTACAGAACATTGGGTACTTTCGGTTACAGGAATACGTGCCAAAGCAATGGCTTCCTGTAGCGTCGGTGAAAAACTGCCACTGGTAATTTCACCGCAGCCGTTTTCAGAAATAATTACTTTTTGGTGGTTTCGCAGCACACCTTTTTGTTCTAGCACTAAACCCACAAGCTTTCGGCTAATCAATGGTTTTTGTGCCTCTAGCGCTGCGCGGCCAATAAAATCTCTATCTTTCGGTTCAAAAGCGACGGTCCAACCCAAGTTAGATTCAAGCGGTGTTGTGCTTTCGTCCATATCAGAGCCATATAGATTGAGACCTGCTTCTAGTCTTAAAGTATCGCGTGCGCCAAGGCCGCAAGGCTTAATGTCAGATGCTAATATTTTGTCCCAGAAAACTGGCGCTTCGCTGGCGGGTACTAATACCTCTACACCCTCTTCACCAGTGTAGCCGGTGCGGCCAATAAAATAACCCGCTTGTTCGACTGCTTCAAAGGGACGCAGGGCTTTAATTTTTTCATAAAGCGCCGCTGGAAAAATGGTGGAAGCTTTAGTGAGTGCATTGGGACCCTGAATAGCCAAAATGCATAAGTCAGTCCTAGGAGTGATTTCTACGGCAAAACCCTGACTTTGTTGCTTAATCCAAGCCAAATCTTGCTCACGTCGACCGGCATTGATGACCAAACGATATCGATCGCCATCTTGTTTGTAGACAATCAAATCGTCAAGTACGCCGCCTTGTGGGTTCAACATGCAGGTATACAATGCTTTGCCTGGATTTTTCAATTTGGCTACATCATTGGATAATAAGCGGCGTAAAAAATCTTCGACCCGACTGCCAGCTAGATCAACCACCAGCATGTGAGAAACGTCAAATACTCCGGCGTCTTTGCGCACCTGATGATGCTCATCGATTTGTGAGCCATAGTGCAATGGCATATCCCAACCGGCAAAGTCTACAATTTTAGCGCCGGCGTCTAGGTGTTTTGTATAAAGAGGCGTTTTTTGTCCCATATTGGCCACAGAAGGTGAGGGTTTAAAATGAGGCAGGCATTATACACTTATCGCTATAGGTTCTGGCAAGACGAGTGATTTCAACCATTCAAGATACTTCAGTTTCAGATTTTTGAGGCATATAATGTTCTTTCGATCTACCATGCAGGATTTCGCACCGTGAAGCCAAGGCCAGTTTATCTCAATTTATTACAAATTAGGCAACCGTTACCCGCTATTGTCTCAGTTTTACACCGTGTTTCTGGAGTCATACTTTTTTTGCTGTTGCCGCTTCTTTTATGGCTATTAGCAAAATCTTTAGCTTCTGAAGCTTCATTTAACGCACTCAAACAGCCATTCACCCATCCCGTGTTGCGGTTCTTTATTTGGGTTACACTCAGCGCATTAATCTATCATTTGGTGGCCGGTATTCGGCATCTCTTGATGGATATGGGTGTTGGTGAAAGCTTAAAAGGCGGACGGGCAGGCGCGTATCTCGTGTTAGTCATTTCCATTGTACTCATTATCTTTGCAGGAATTTGTTTATGGTAGGCAGTGTCACAAGCCTCACACGCAGTGGGTTGCGTGATTGGTTGATCCAGCGCATTACCGCTGTCATATTGGCGTTATATACATTATTTCTATTAGCTTTTATTCTGTGCCACCACGCGTTGACTTATGCCGATTGGCAAGCTTTATTTGCCAATGGCTTCATGCGCATATTTACTTTTTTAGCTCTACTCAGTGTTGTGTATCACACTTGGGTAGGTATATGGACAGTATTTACAGATTATATTAAATGCTCAAGCTTAAGATTAATTCTGCAGGCGATAGTCGTTATTGCACTGCTGGGTTATTTAGTGTGGGGTATTTCTACTGTGTGGGGGGCGTAAATGAGCTTGGCAGAACAATTTTTTGATGCAATTATCGTAGGCGCGGGCGGTGCAGGACAACGTGCGGCGCTACAGCTTGCCGAATCTGGCAAAAAAGTTGCGTTGATATCCAAAGTATTTCCAACGCGTTCACATACCGTATCAGCACAGGGGGGTATTAATGCCGCTTTGGGTAATATGGGGCCGGATGATTGGCGTTGGCATATGTATGACACCATTATGGGCTCAGATTTTCTAGGCGATCAGGATGCCATCGAATACATGTGTAAATATGCGCCTGCGACCATTATTGAATTGGAGCACATGGGCTTACCCTTTTCCCGTACCCAACAAGGAAAAATTTATCAACGCGCATTTGGTGGCCAGACCCTAAACTTTGGTGGAGACTTAGCGCACCGCACTTGCTGTGCGGCAGACCGCACCGGTCATGCGATGTTGCATACGCTTTATCAGAAAAACGTCGAAGCCAAAACCCATTTTTTTAATGAGTGGTACGCGGTTGATCTAGTGAAATCGACAAGCGGCGGGGTCGCCGGTGTGATCGCGCTGCATATTGAGACGGGTGAAACCGTATTCCTGCATAGCCGAGCGACTGTATTGGCCACGGGCGGGGCTGGCCGTATTTTTCAAACAACCACTAATGCTTATACCTGCACAGGTGATGGTTTAGGGTTGACCTTGCGCGCCGGGTTTCCACTTCAAGATATGGAAATGTGGCAGTTCCATCCCACGGGCATTGCTGGGGTGGGCGTGTTGGTCACTGAGGGCGCACGTGGTGAAGGTGGTTATTTATTGAATAAAGATGGCGAACGCTTTATGGAGCGTTATGCGCCGCATCTTAAAGATCTTTCTTGCCGGGATGTTGTTTCGCGTTCTTCTATGATGGAAATACGTGAAGGCCGCGGCGCAGGACCACATGGTAATCATGTGTTGCTTAAGTTGGATCATTTAGGTGCTAAAGTTTTGCAGGAACGTTTACCGGGTATTACTACACTCGCTAAAACCTTTGCGGGGGTTGATCCTACCAAAGATCCAATTCCTGTTGTACCCACCACCCATTACCTGATGGGCGGTATTCCCACCAATATTCATGGTCAAGTGCTTACCTTAGATAAAAAAGGTAATGACCAAATAGTCAATGGCTTGTATGCAGCAGGCGAATGCGCCTGCGTTTCAGTGCATGGGGCTAACCGTTTGGGTGCTAATTCATTATTGGATATTGTGGTTTTTGGACGTGCCGCGGGTTTGCATCTGGAAGAAGCGCTAAAGCATGATTTGGAGATGCCGGTGGCGGGCGTTAGCGATGTAGAAGAAGCTTTGGCGCGATTGCAACGCTGGGATCACTCTAAAGATGGCGAAGATATGCATGAAATTAAAATAGAGATGCAAAAAATCATGCAGGAGGATTTTGGTGTTTTTCGTGATGGTGAGCCAATGCGCCAAGGTTTGAAAAAATTACAGGCATTGAAAGAACGCTTACCCCACGCGGTATTGCGGGATAAAAGCCAAGTGTTTAATACCGCCCGTATGGAAGCATTAGAGTTGGATAATATGATGGAGGTCGCGATGGCTTCAGCCGTTTGTGCAGAACTCCGCACGGAAAGTCGCGGCGGTCATTCCCGTATGGATTATCCTGATCGAGACGATCAGCACTGGTTAAAACATTCTATCTATTTTGCTGATGGTCGAATTGGGGAACGTCCGGTTAATATGAGGCCGCATGAGGTAGATCCGTTGCAGTTGAAAGAGAGAGATCATTAGGACTTCTCTTATAGCCCTAACAACGTTAGGGACACCTATTCCCTTCTCCCACAAGGGGAGAAGGAAAGAAGCAACGGCCATAAGAGACAATTAATTCATATCAGAGGCAAACACATGACAGAAAACGCACCCACCCAAAACACCTGCGCTGCAAAACAGCCCGCTGCCGGCGTGCGGAACAAACATTTATACGTTTCTGTCTACCGCTATAACCCGGATGTAGATACCGCCCCCTACATGAAAGACTATGAAATTGACAGCGTCAATTGTCACGGCGTGATGGTGCTTGATGTGCTCGAAGCACTAAAAGTCCAAGATCCAACCTTAACTTTCAGGCGTTCCTGCAGCGAAGGTGTTTGCGGTTCAGATGGCATGAACATCAATGGCAAAAATGGCCTGGCCTGCATTACTTCCTTTTTGGAAATGAAAACCGATAAAATCATCTTAAGACCGCTACCTGGTTTTCCCGTCATTCGCGATTTAATTGTCGACATGACACAGTTTTATCAACAATATGAAAAAGCTGAGCCTTATCTACAGAACGATCAACCCCCTCCTGAAAAGGAACGCCTGCAATCGATTGAAGAGCGTGCGAAATTGGATGGCTTGTATGAATGCATTTTATGCGCCTGCTGCTCTAGCTCCTGCCCGTCTTACTGGTGGAACCCCGATAAATTTTTAGGTCCATCCGCACTGCTCTGGGCTGACCGTTTTATTTCCGATAGCCGTGACACTAAAAAACAAGAGCGTCTAGCAAATATGGAAGACCCGTACAAAGTATTTCGTTGCCGTAGCATTATGAATTGTGTAGATGTCTGCCCCAAAGGCTTAAATCCGACTAAGGCAATTGGTCATATTCGCGATGAGATGGTGAAGGAATCGGTATAATCCCCCCTTTGAAAAAGGGGGGGCGCCAGCCCTAGGCTGCGGGGGGATTTAAAGAGTTTTGGGTGCCTAATATTGTGCGTTAGTACTCCCAGCTTTTTAAATCCCCCTCAGGCCTTGCGGCCTTCGACCCTTTTTGCAAAGGGGGTGAGTATTTTGAACTGCAACTCCAAATTTCCTAAAGAGACTTTTATGTCAACCTCAGATATGCAATCACTTTTATCCGATTCTTATTTATACGGCGGTAATGCCGATTATCTGGAAGAACTATACGATCTTTTCTTAAAAGACCCACAAGCCATTGATCCGAAATGGCGCGCTTATTTTCAGCGCTTACCCAATGGCACAGACGTCTCTCACGCCGATATTCGCAAACAATTTTTACAGCTTGCCAAGCAGCCGCTGCAACGCCAAATAGTCACGGGTGATGCATTACATGAACGCAAACAAGCAGCCGTGAAGCAACTCATCAACGCCTATAGAACCTACGGCCACCTAGCGGCAAAAACTGACCCTTTGGGTAAGATAAGCGCGCATCCGCGACAATTGACCTTGTCTTATTATCCTGATTTATCCCCCAAAGATTACGATCAACAGTTCCATACACAATCACTGTTGGGAGTTGATAAAGCCACACTCAGAGAAATTATTGTCCGCTTAGAGGAAATCTATTGCGGCAGTATCGGCTCAGAATTTATGTATATTTCCAATCTGGAAGAAGCGCTATGGGTGCAGCAACGCTTAGAGCAAAAACGTCCAGAATTATCAGCCGAACAAAAACGCGAAATTCTCAAACAGTTAATTGCTGCGGATGGCTTGGAAAAATACTTAGGAAATAAATACGTCGCACAAAAACGTTTTTCTCTTGAAGGGGGTGATAGCTTTATTCCTTTTGTCCATGCAGTAAATGAGCAAGCCAGTCAGCAAGGTGTCAAAGAGATTTTGATGGGTATGGCGCATCGTGGCCGGCTCAATACGTTAATTAATATATATGGCAAACCCGCAGAAGAATTGTTTCAAGAATTTGAAGGGCGCAAAGATTATGGGCTAACTTCAGGCGATGTGAAATATCATCTAGGTTATGCCTCCGATGTAGAAACCAAATCAGGACCTTTGCATTTAATGCTGGCATTTAATCCTTCCCATCTGGAAGTCATTAATGCTGTATTGATGGGCTCTGTTCGTGCCAGGCAAGAAAGACCAGAGCGAGAGCAACCATTTGAAGTCATGGGTTTGTTGGTGCATGGTGATGCATCATTTGCAGGTCAAGGCATTGTGCAAGAAACGCTGAACATGTCTCAGACTAATGCTTATCAGATTGCCGGCACAGTGCATGTGGTAATTAACAACCAGGTCGGTTTTACCACCAGTGATCCTAAAGATGCTCGCTCCAGCATTTATTGTACCGATCCGGCCAAAATGATTGATTGCCCAATTTTTCATGTCAATGGTGATGATCCAGAAGCCGTTGTATTTGTCGCACAATTAGCAACGGAATACCGTAACCGTTTCCACAAAGATGTGGTCGCTGATATTGTCTGCTACCGTCGTCAGGGTCATAACGAAGGCGATGAACCTATCGCCACCCAGCCAATGATGTATCAGTTTATTCGCAAATATCCGGTCACCCATGAATTGTATGCACAAAAACTCATAGACCAAAATGTCTGTACTGCCGAGGAAGTGGCAAATTGGATCAAGTCTTACCGTGATTTGCTAGATACAGGTGGCTCTGTCGTGAAAACCAAACCCGATGGCTTATCTTCTAAATATGCCGCCAATTGGGCCCCTTATCTTGATCGAGAATGGTTTACGCCAGTTGAAACCAGTGTTCCTCTGCAAAAACTCGTGGCACTTGGAGAAAAATTGGCACAATTACCGCCAGATTTTGAGGTGCAAAGACAAGTGAGTCATACCTTAGCTGCACGCACACACATGATCCAAGGTCAGCAACCGCTGGATTGGGGTTATGCTGAGACTTTGGCGTATGCCAGCTTACTTGATGAGGGCTATTCGGTGCGTATATCAGGTGAGGATGTGCGCCGCGGGACTTTTGCCCATAGGCATGCAACGCTACACGATCAAAAAACCGGTAAAACCTACACGGCACTTGCGCACATTGCTAAATCACCCGTGCGATTTCAAATTTATGATTCCCTGTTGTCTGAGGTCGGCACCATGGGTTTTGAATATGGTTATGCGACGACCGATCCGCATACCCTGGTGTTATGGGAGGCGCAGTATGGCGATTTCGCTAATGGCGCTCAAGTCGTCATGGATCAATTTATCAGCTCGGCTTGGCAAAAATGGCGCACATTATGTGGCTTGACGCTATTACTACCTCATGGTTATGAAGGCTCGGGTCCAGAGCATACTTCCGCACGTCTTGAGCGTTATCTACAGCTGTGTGCTGAAAAGAATATGCAGGTCTGTGTACCCACCACGCCTGCGCAGATCTTCCATTTACTGCGACGCCAAATCATACGGCCGTATCGTACACCGCTGATTGTGATGACGCCAAAAAGTATGTTGCGCAATAAACTCGCTGTGTCATCGCTTGCGGAGTTAAGCCAGGGGCATTTCCAGTTAGTGATTCCTGAAACAGAGCACACCGATACTAAACAGATTAAGCGTGTTATCTTATGCAGCGGCAAAGTTTATTATGATTTATTGCAAAAACGCGGTGAATTATCGCGAAAAGATATCGCTTTAATACGCATTGAACAACTTTATCCTTTCCCGCGGGATGAGTTGCAAGCACAGCTTAAGCAGTATGAGAACGTTAAAGATGTCATCTGGTGTCAAGAGGAACCTGAAAATCAAGGTGCGTGGTACATCATGCGTCACCGTTTTGAGGCTTGTCTGGCTAAAGGCCAGCGTTTGCATTATGCCGGTCGGCCGGCTGCTGCTTCGCCAGCGGTGGGTTATATGAAACTGCATTTGAAACAACAGGCGGAATTAATTAATGCTGCACTGGGGTTAAAGGAGCAACATGCCAAAAATTAAAATTAATGACATCAACTTGTATTATGAACAGCAGGGGCGAGGTCAACCTATCGTTTTTATTTCCGGCTACAGTGTGGATCATTTATGCTGGGTAGATATCCCTTCGGTATTCTCAACAGCTTATCAGGCAGTATTGCTGGACAATCGGGGTTCTGGACAATCTGACCGCCCCGATTTTCCTTATAGCATCGATATGCTAGCAGAGGATGTAGTGGCATTGTGTGAAGCCTTGCATTTAGGTCCTTGTCATATCGTAGGTAGTTCTATGGGTGGCATAATTGCTCAGGTATTGGCGTATAAATATCCTCAGCATGTGCGTACGATTACGCTTTGCAATTCATTGATGAAGCCGGATATTAAATTTTCTTTAGCGGCAGCTGCGACCTTAACCTTGATACAGGCCAAAGCTGACCGTAGGGCGTTAGTCAAAAATATGTTGGGCTGGATTTATTCCAGTAATTTTCTGGAACAACCGGATGTAGTTGAAGTGTTAATCGAAACGAGTTTGGCTAATCCTTATCCTATTGATGAAGTGGGTTATAGAAATCAGTTGCATGCAATAGCGCAAGTTGATACTTCTGCATGGATTCATCAAATAAAAAAACCAACTTTGGTATTGGGATCGGATCAGGATTTAATCGTCAGTGAGGCGCATATGCGTGAAATAGCGCGGTTGATTCCTTCCGCACAATATTATAATTTCGAAGGTGTGGGGCATTTACCGTTTATTGAGCGGCCGGAAGAATTTATTAAGGTGGTGAGAACGTTTATAGATAAGCACAGTACATGAGTGGGCAAGTCTTCCCATAACATGACTTTGTCAGCTACCAAGACAGGATTGCCACGCACATCTTACTTTAAAGTCATCAATTAATCGTCATAAAAGGAAAACATCCATGAGCATCGAAGTTAAAGTACCTGCACTCCCTGAATCAGTTGCCGACGCGACAGTAGCCCAATGGCTGAAAAAACCGGGTGACGAGGTAAAACGTGATGAAACCTTGTTAGAACTGGAAACCGATAAGGTCATGCTGGAAGTGCCAGCAGCACAAGATGGTGTGCTGGAGAAAATTCTTAAACCGGTGGGTAGTACGGTAACAGCGCATGAGACGCTGGCTTTGATCGCTTCTGGTGCGGGTCGTGCTGTGCCTTTCGCAGTGGAAAAAACACCAGCGGTAAAACCAGCAACAGAAACGCAGCCAGTTAAGGTTCAGGAAAAACCTGCAACCAGCGCACTTAGTCCGGCAGTGCGGCGTTTGGTTGGTGAACATGAAGTGGATGTCGCACAGCTTAAAGGTACGGGTAAAGATGGTCGAGTCACCAAAGAAGATGTGTTAGCACAAGTCAAAAGCGCAACCACTGCAACTTCCGGCGTATCCTTGCCAGAAATATCCACTGCTATCGGTGAGCGTCCAGAGAAACGTGTTCCCATGTCCCGTCTCAGAGCCCGCATCGCAGAGCGTTTAGTAGAAGCACAGCATAATGCTGCCATGCTGACCACGTTTAACGAAGTCAATATGCAACCGATTATGGATTTGCGCGCGCGTTATAAAGATGTATTTGAAAAAAGTCAGGGCGTTAAACTGGGACTGATGTCATTTTTCGTTAAAGCCGCGGTTGAGGCCTTGAAACGTTTTCCGGTGGTCAATGCGTCAATTGATGGTGACGATATTGTCTATCACGGTTATTACGATATTGGTATTGCCGTGTCGACAACACGCGGTTTAGTAGTGCCGATCTTGCGCGATGCCGATAGTTTAAGCATGGGTGATATTGAAAAAACCATTGCCAGTTATGCTGAAAAAGCCCGCGACGGTAAATTAACTTTAGAAGAAATGACTGGCGGAACTTTCACCATTACCAATGGCGGTATTTTTGGTTCTATGTTATCTACGCCGATTATCAATGCGCCACAGTGTGCTATTTTGGGCATGCATAATATTGTCAAACGCCCGATAGTGGAAAATGACCAAATTGTGATTAGGCCGATTATGTATGTCGCGATGTCTTACGATCATCGCTTGATTGATGGCCGTGAATCGGTGAGTTTTTTATTAACCATCAAACAGCTGCTTGAAGATCCGAGTCGTTTAGTTTTGGGTGTGTGACAGTCATCCTGAGTATTGGGATGACATACCCCTTGTTACAGGTTGGTGATCTCAAAGCAGTAGTAACATTCGCAAAAGCCAATGGGCTTAAATCTATTATTGATAATACTTTCACGAGTCCAATTAATTTTCGGCCGCTTGATTATGGCTTTGATCTATCTTTGCATAGTGCCTCTAAGTATCTAAACGGTCACTCCGATGTGGTGGCAGGTGCTGCTATTGGCTCTAAGGAGTTAATTCATAATATAAATGAAAAATTATGTTATCTGGGTGGTTGTTTAGATCCGCATGCGCTATTTTTATTGCAGCGCGGTATTAAAACCTTAGCCTTGCGGGTGCGTTATCAAGCGCTTAAAATTGCCCAATTTTTAGAGCAGCATCCAGCAGTGGTTAAAGTCAATTATCCAGGGTTGGTCAGTTCTCCTTTGAGGAGCGTAAACAATTAGGCATTTCCGATAGTTTGATACGGCTTTCGGTGGGGATTGAGGCAACGGATGACTTAATAGAGGATTTTTCTCGCGCATTGTCTTAAATAAAGTTTTCAACCAAACTTTTTCCCCCGTAAAAGGCAGGGTATTGGCGTTAAGTTAAGCAAAAATATTGACCTCTCCCACAAGGGGAGAGGTTAGTTTGATGCCGATGTCTACTTGTGGACAAGGAAATGAATGGGGCATCTCATGCATATATCTCTCATCGTCGCCATGTCCAGCAATCATGTAATTGGCATCAACAACCGTTTGCCTTGGCATTTACCAGCCGATCTTAAACATTTTAAAGAATTGACCTGGGGCAAGCCTATCATCATGGGTCGCAAAACTTACGAATCCATCGGTAAACCGTTACCTGGCCGACGCAATATAATCGTTTCGCATAATACGCAACTAAAAATAGCTGATTGTGAGGTCGTTTCTTCATTAGAAGCAGCCTTCGCCCTAGTTGCAACAGCACCCGAAGCGATGGTCATTGGCGGTGCGCAACTATTCAAAGCTGCTGCAGAATACGCAGATCGCCTCTATTTAACTATCATTCATGCAACATTCGAGGGCGATAGTTTTCTTCCTGAAGAAATAGCAGTGGATAATCCACTGCGTTGGCAGTTAGTCGAAGATGTTAAACATTCAGCTGATGCCAAGAATCCATATGCTTATAATTTTCTGACTTTTCAAGGACGTCCATGATGCAAATCACAACGATCACCCTCGCAACATTAAAAATACCTTTAATTCGTCCATTTATCACCGCGGTGCGACGTACGGAATATGTTGAAGATGTGGTTGTCATGATAAAAACTGATAATGGTGCTATCGGTTATGGATCGGCTGCAGCTACGCCAGCGATTACCGGTGAGAGTCAAAGTTCTATTATCCATATCATTCAAACGCTGTTGGCGCCGAAATTAATTGGGCAGCGTATCGATCATTTCAATCAATTACTGCACAGCATTCAAACCACTGTCAAAAAAAATAGCTCAGCTAAAGCTGCATTAGATATCGCATTACATGATTTATTTGCGCAATACTGTCAGTTGCCTTTATATAAATTATTAGGCGCCTCCAGCAATAAAATCAAAACTTGCATCACCGTCAGTGTTAAAGACGCCCATCTTATGGCCGAGGATGCAAAAACATTTGCAGAACAAGGTTATGAAGTACTGAAAATAAAAGTAGGTTTGAATCCAGCAGAAGATATGGAACGTATTAAAGCGGTGCGTAGCGCAGTGGGTGATAGCATTAAAATCTTAATTGATGCCAATCAAGGTTGGGATGCCAAGAGTGCAGTGAAAATCATCAAGATGCTAGAAAAACAAAATTTAGCGGTCGCACTCGTAGAACAACCCGTCAAAGCCCAAGATTTAGAAAATTTGAAATTTGTCCGCGATGCAGTTGAAAGTAGCATCATCGCAGATGAATCTTGTTTTTCACCAATGGATGCATTGGCTATTGCTAAAATCCATGCCAGCGATGGCATTAATATCAAGCTAATGAAATCTGGCGGTATTTATCAGGCGAATGCTATTTATCATATTGCCAGTAGTGCTTATTTAAGCTGCATGGTGGGATGTATGTTGGAATCACCGATTGGCATCGCTGCCATGGCCAGTTTTGCGCTAAGTAAGCCGGATATTTTATTTGCGGATTTAGATCCAATTGCTTTAATTAAAAATAACCCGGTTATTAATGGGGCGCAGCTGATAAATAACCAGGTGGTATTATCTGATCGGCCTGGGTTGGGTATTGAAGGGTTTATGGAAGGGTTGACGGTAATAACTGAGGTGGGACGATAAAATAATTGTAACTGTCCCCTCTTTTTCACAGAGAGTGAAAAGAATATTAAGGGCACCTCTAGAAATTATCTTTTTGTTCAAATCCGCCTTGACTTGAACAAAAATCTGAATTTCTAGAGGTGCCCTTAATTCGTAGTTTTTAAAGCACGCACACGAAACCATTGTTCATCCTCTAGTCGTAAGGCGCTTAAATATCTGCCCCAAACACAACCCGTATCCAGCGCATAAACATTGGGGGTATGGGTTTCGCCTTCTAAAGCCGCCCAATGGCCAAATACAATTTTTAAGTTAGTTGTGGCGCGATTGGGTACTTTGAACCAAGGCATGTAGCCTTGCGGCTGTGAATCAAGGCCGCCTTTAGCGCTGAGATCGAGATGTCCTTCGGCATTACAAAAACGCATACGTGTTAGCGCATCGATGATAAAACGTAATCTATCCCAGCCGTTAAGATCAGGTCGCCAGACTACGGGGGTATCGCTATAGAGATGTTTAAGAAATAAAGCATAATCATCGCTGCGCAGAATCGCTTCGACTTCGGCGGCATAATGTTGTGCTTGCTCCAGATTCCATTGTGGTGGTATGCCGGCATGGGTCATCACAACGCCTAGCTTTGCATCATAATGCAGTAAAGGTTGCCTACGTAGCCAATCGATTAATTCATCACGATCTTCTGCCTGAAGAATTTCATAAAGCGTGTGATTTTTATAGGGGTGACCAGTGGCGATGGCTAACAGGTGCAGGTCGTGATTGCCTAACACAGTAACTGCATTGGTTAAGTTCTTAATAAAACGCAGTGTCTGTAATGATTTCGGTCCGCGGTTGACCAGGTCGCCGGCAAACCAAAGCTGATCTTTATTCGGATCGTAATTTATCTTTTGCAACAGCAGCTGTAGCTCATCATAGCAGCCTTGCAGGTCGCCAATGGCGTAGGTTGACATAGGTTAAGATTCCAAATTGATATTGTGAGACTCATTCCTGTTCTTGCAGTAATAAAGAATTAATCACTGTCAATGGCAGTTCAGTTAAGGCAGCAATTTCTTCTAACGGAAATCCTTTAGCCATTAATTTATGTGCAAAGGCGTATCTAGTTTTGAGAGAACCTTCTTCTCTTCCCTCGATTATTCCTTCTTCTCTGCCTTCTTTCCTGCCTTCTAGCCTACCTTCTACCCTGCCTTCTACCCTGCCTTCTATTCTGCCTTGTTCCCAGCCTGCTTCATGTCCCCGCCTTCCGGCGCTGGATACTAGGCTTTTTTCTATACTAATGGCATCCCAGTATTTGTCATAAGATGCCAATTCAGCCGGTGAATAAGCCGCCTCTTCGGCCAAGGTAATAGCTTGTTTAATCTCTGGAACGGCTAACCATTCAGCTGACACTTCCTTGGTTTTTTCACTCAACTCGGATAAAAAACGTAGCCACAGCACCTGTAATTTCTTTTGCGGAAAATTTTTAGCTTTGAATTTAGGCAGTTCAATAAATACCAGCTGTAAATCTTTAATTTCAGCTAAATGTGGTTTGGCGACATTGACGATTTTGTAATGGTGATACCAGTCATTTTCATCGGGGTCAAATTGTGTATTAATGAGCCCAAGTCCGTAGACGGGTTTTAATAAATCGTAATCCTCACCTTTTTCCAATTGAGTCACATAAGCTTTACTGGCGTTGAATAACATGCGTTGTTTAAAGCTTGCCGTCCATTGGATTTGCATTTCCACGATAAATACTTGGCCTTGTTGATCGGTGCAGCGTACATCTACCACGGTGTATTTAAAACTAGGGATCAAGGGGACTTGTTCACTGGGTAAATATTCCAGGGTATCGATGAGACCATTTTCAGGTAAAGGCAACACAGCATTGAGAAAACTTTTTAGCAAATGTGGATGTTCGCCGAAAATTTTTTTAAAAACAATATCAGTTTTTGGGTCAAGGTAACGGGACATAACTTATCCTTTTAGGTAAGCTCACCCCCTTTTCAAAGGGGGTGATATAAAGAAGTATTCTGGGTAGTTTACATTAAAGTATAGAGCGTTTGTATTACGTAAATATTGTCTAATCTGTTAGTCACTCTCGAATAAATTGTCTAATTTCCTGATTTTTAACAACCCAAAACTGCGTGATTAAGATCATAGCAATAAAAATGCTAATGATAATACCAATATGCCTGAAAGAACCCTGATAAAAATAACCAGCAATCTGCAAGCTAAGTGCTGAAAATAGCAATTGCGATCCTTGTAGAACCGCTGAAATTCTGCCCTTAACTTGAGGTATAAAGTTCAGGCATAAAGGTACCAAGAGGTTAGACGGAATAATCTGGCTGATAATAAAAGGCAGAAATGCCAAAGTAATCAAGAATGGATTGGTCGTATTGGCAAGGGTGATAGAAAGTACGCTGATTAAGCTGGCAAAGTAAATTACGGTTGCGACGGAGAGTAAGTTTTTCTGCCGGAATTTATGCATAATCAGTCCGAATGTTACGCTGCCCAGGGCGAATACTAAGGCCAGTGCGCCTTGATAATAACCAAAATGGGTAAGACTTACGCCTAAATCTTTCATGTATAGCAGCGGCGACATCCCCACAAAAATCCAATAGGGTACAAACATAAAAATAATATTGGTCATTAACAGCAACAGAGATTTTGATCTAAACACCAGTTTGTAGCCACTTTTAGGGTGGGCGTTTCCGTGCACAATGGGTTTATGAACGGGGATAAAAATTAAGGTCATGATAAATCCTGTCAAACCTAAAAGTAATAATGCAACAAAATTTCCCTGCCAATGAAAATATAGGGTGATATAGCTGCCAATAACGGGTGCAATGGCTACAGAAGTGTTTTTTACGCCGTTTAACATGGCCATATAAAATTGCTGCTTTTTCAAGGAGTAGGTGTCGGCAATGATTAAAAAGCTGAGAATTGCCGGAGCGGCTATACCTATGCCTTGTAAGAAACGGCCAACCAAGAGCAATGGATAGGAGATCCCCCACCAACAAAAGCCGCTGCCAATCATAAAAATCATCAGACCCAGCAAAATAATAGGTTTGCGGCCATAGCGATCAGCAAAACTACCCACCAGAAACAGACTCAAGCAATAGCCTACAAAATTAGCCGATAACAAGGCTTCCACCCAAAATGATGACAAGCTGAACTGGCTTTGTAGTTCAGGGAAGCTTGGTACAAACAGATCAAATTCCATGCCGGCTAACAAGTCCAGCGTAATGACGGTTGCTAAAAGCAGGGGCTTAAAAATTACAGGTTGCATTAAGACTCTCTTAATCATGGGTAATTACAATGTTAATTCTATAATTCACAGCGTATTTTGGCACCATGAGCGAAGGTATAAGTACTGAAAAAAAGCAGTCTCAAGCTGGCAAGTTCAAAGAATTTAATCTTGAAGATTGTCAGGAGATATTTAATGCCATTGAAGCATTTGTTGAGAAGGATAATCAAGAAGATTTAACTGCTTATCTGATAAGAGAAATCCCTGATTTTGTTGTAGCTAATTTAGTCAATCTTGCATTAAGTGAAAGTTTTCGTATAAATTTTCCGCAAAACAATCAAGAGCAAATCTTAACTGAGTTGATGCGGTATGCTGCAAACCATGTAAGCCAGCAAGAAATTTGTAGAATGCTGCGAGATATTGAGCAATTTTATCAAGAGCGTTCGAGTTCAGGTAAATCCGATGGGTTAACATTTGAAAGCTTCAAGGAGATTTTTCTTTCATTCTCTAATAGTGGAGATCGTGCCAGAGTCGAAAAAGCGCTGCAACAATACGGCTCTCTAGAGGAAGACAATATTTCAGATAATCAAGAGACGGCAGATGTTGAGCACGATGATTACTCATGCTCAGATAAAGTGAAAGATGTAAAATCTAGATCACATATATCTGTTGCTTCAGAATACAGCGATGATAAAGCCAAGGAATCCATAGAAAGAGAAATAAATAGATTAAAATTTCTTTCTCTTTCATCACCTGAAACAATTAATGATGAAAAATTCATCAAAGAACTCCCGTCTGAAGCAGATGCAAAAAAATTAATTAACTCCATAAAACTGGCCATTCATAATCGAGAATGGACACATAAAGATGAAAAGAAACAACAGCCTAAATCAATCGCGGTTATTTTAGAGCTGATTGAACGATCTGAATCGGGTGAAATTAATTTTCAAGAAACATTGAAAATGATCATGGTGCTGTCGAAAAGAATAACTGATGACAGAAAAACTGATAGAAGTTTTCCATGTGAAGAATTATGGTTTCACTGGAGACATTTGGAGGTCGGCCATATGAATTTCTATTATCATCGCAAATCTCCAGATACACATCCACTGTTGCATATTGCGAAAGCTGCTTGTGTAATGGCTCAGAGGTTAGTGTATGAAGGAGGAAATACAAATGAAAACAATTTAAAAAAACCATCAAAAAAGTTTGATGAAATAGAAGCAACAGTAAAGAAAAATAGATCATTGGCTTATAAGCAACTTGAGGTAGTAACCCAGGGAGAATTGTTCACTAAGGCGCAGATCCTAGGGATATTCATGTCATTAAGGGCTACACTGGCTGAGAAAACTCACAGAGGAAATTGTACGGAGCAATCATTTGTTGGTTTAAGGTGTATCAGTAAACTGCGTGACAAACATAGAGATATATTCGGGGGTGTGGCCGCTGAAATTTTTTCATCAGAAAAGAAAGATCATGTATTTATAATACTTGGGCGTTTACCCAACAGTGATCCTAGAGATATTTCTACGTGGGGACCTAATGCAGTGTGGTGCGATCCTTTTTGGGGAAAGTCAGCCTTGGTATCTGATCTGCCTGATTTGTGGAAATCGTATATGACTCCATATCAAATCAACATGGAAGATCATATGAACCTGAATTCTTTAGATTATGGTGATGATTTTTTGTGTGATAAAGAAGAATTGGTATCATCTGTTAGATTACCTATGGATTCAAAAAATACTGAATCGTCGATAAACTTACCCGTGACTTTTCATTATCATAGAGAAAATTCACCGAAAGATAAAAAGAAAAATATAAATCCTGTGTTGGAACAAGCTCCAGTTTCAAGCTTAACCCAACATTCGCTGTCATCCTAAGCACAGCGAAGGATGACAACCAAGGGCATGATGACAATCAATACAAGGTGAAGACTATGACTCAGGATGATAGGCCTTAAGAAACACCCTTACCACATCCTCAATTAAACTGTTAGCATGAGGCAATTGTTTCTGTTTAGTGAAACCCAGCATCATCGGCCAGAAATGGTGCTCTTTTAGCATACCTATGAAATAAGAGGCTGAACGTTCAGGATTGTCTATAGATAATTCACCGCTAGCCTTTTTGCCCTCTAAAAATTTTACTAATAGTCGAGTGAATGGCGCTTTCTCGCCAACAGCAGATTGCTTACTAAATCTGGAAATTGATTAATTTCTGCTATCAACAATCGAAATAGCGCGATCGTATCCGGTTGATATAAAAATTTTAAGAAAACTTTTGCAAACTGGGTTAATTGTGCAGCAATAGGTTGCTGTTCTAAAAATAATTGCTGATGAGAAATTGAAACTGTTTGCCAGTGCGCATTGAGCATCGATTCAAACAGCGCTTTTTTAGTTTTAAAATGGTCGTAAACCGTTCTTTTAGAAACATTGGCGGTAGTGGCGATTTGATCCATGCTGGTAGCATGCGCCTGTTGAAGATCAATGGCGATTTGAAAAATGGCGTAATGAAGTGACGCTGCGTTCAGTGGAAATGTATTCTGAATATGAGCAGGGTGCGTATATTGAGCGTATTGCACCGACTCCGCTTTTAATGTTGGTTGCTGAAAATGATGTGGTGGCGGTGACGGATAAAGCGCTGGTTCTCTGCCAGATCTGGGTATCAACGGAAATACACATATGCTGATGATGGAAAAAAATAATGAGCAGATTTTGCAAGTAATCAATGAGAATATTTATGGGTTAGTACAAACTTTAGCAGAATAGTATTGCATCTTGGTGCTTCGATATTTAAGATGTATTTAATCATCCAAGTTAGGAGCAAGGAATGAAAACTTATAAGGCAATTGAAATTACCTCACCTGGCAAACTCAATTTAGTTGAAAGAACTCTTCGCGAGCCTCAGGCGGGGCAGGTACGCTTGCGTGTTGAAGCAGCTGGTATCTGTCATACGGATGTATTCGCTGTAGAAGGACAGTGGCCTGGTTTAAAATATCCTTTGGTTCCAGGCCATGAAATTGCTGGCCGGATTGATGCAGTCGGAGCAGATGTTAAGGTTTGGAAAGTTGGGCAACGTGTTGGTGTCGGTTGGTTTGGCGGGCAATGTTATGTATGTGAACCCTGCCGGCGCGGAGATTTTATTAACTGTATTCGACTCATCATTCCAGGCATTACAACTGACGGCGGATATGCTGAATCCGTCATTGTTGAAGCCCGTGCACTTGCTGCCATTCCCGATGCGCTCACGGCCGATGACGCAGCGCCTTTGCTCTGTGCTGGCGTGACGACTTACAACGCATTGAGAAATGCTAAACTGCGCGCTGGGAATGTTGTGGCGATACAGGGCATTGGTGGATTAGGACATTTGGGAGTGCAATTTGCTCGGCGTATGGGATTTTATACGATAGCGATTGCCCGTGGTACCGAGAAGCAACCATTGGCGCTTGAATTGGGTGCGCACAAATATATTGATAGCAATGCCGAAGACCCGGCCAAAGCGCTGCAAGCTATAGGTGGTGCCGAAGCAATTTTAGCCACAGCAGCCAGTGGCAAATCTATAGCTCCCCTGGTTGGTGGTTTAAAAGCGCGCGGTCAATTGATTGTCGTTGGTGTATCGGCTGAGCCAGTAGAAATAACTACCCCACAACTCATTACGGGTATGAAGACGATTGCAGGATCTGCAGCTGGAACAGCCATCGATATCGAGGATACGCTTAGATTCAGCTGCCTTCAGCATGTGCATTCTATGAATGAGGTTGTTTCTCTGGAGCAGGCACCAGAGGCTTACGCCAAAATGGCAAAGAACGCGGCTAGATTTCGTATGGTTTTGAAAATTAATCCAGCAGGATGAAGGAGTGAAATGTCATGGAGCAAAAGTATCAAAGAGCGTTTAATTTTGTTGATCTGAGAGAATTACCACCCAAGCCGCGTAAAAAAGGTCTTATTGAAATAAGAGGACCTTATTACGAAGCCTTTACAACTGAACAGCTCAATGATTTATTGTCAACCTGGGGTTATTATATCGATGGTTTTAAATTTGCAGGTGGCGTGCAGTCACTGCTTGAGGCGAGTGTGGTAAAAACTTTTACTGATCTCGCGCATAAACATCATGTCTATGTCAATACTGGTGGTTTCATTGAAAGAATCGTCATTCAAGATCCTGCCAATGTGGATAAGTACCTATCGGAAACCAAAGAATTAGGCTTCGATGTGGTTGAAGTTTCAAGCGGTATGTTTGAGCATAGTGAGGATTTTAGGCTTAAAGATCAAATTGAAATTGTAAAAAAGATTAAACAATTAGGTTTAAAACCTAAGCCAGAAATTACCATTATGGCTGGTGTCGGGGGCGGAGTTAAAGAGTTTGGTTATGCGGCTAAAGTCAAAACCGTGAAATCCGTGGAAAATTTACTCGAAGAAGGCGAACGCTTTTTTGAAGCGGGTGCTTACATGTTAATGATTGAATCAGAAGGCATTACGGAAGGAATTGAAGATCCCGAAGATTGGCGCAGCGATATCATATTTGCCTTGGTTGAAAAGTTTGGCTATGAAAAACTCATGTTTGAGGTATCTCCAGAAGATGATGAAGCAAGAAAAACCTTTAAATGGTATTTAAAAAATGTAAGCCCTGATGTGAATCTGATGATGAATGCAAAAAATATTGTTGAATTCAACGCATGGAGATTGAAGTTATGGGGTGACCGTGAGCTTTGGAAAGGAAGAACGGTAGTATTTTAATGCTCTGTACTAGACAAAAAACGTCTTTTACAAAAAAGCACTGTCATTCCCGCGAAGGCGGGAAACCATCTTTAACAGGCACTCAAATTCATTAAAGACCATTAGAACTTCATTTTGATAAAATTAATGATGTTTTTATGCCTTTCAAGGATGGGTTCCCGCCTTCGCGGGAATGACAGTATTTTTTGTCTAGTACAGAGATTTTAATGCCGCAGAGCGAGAAGATTTAAGATTTCCTTAATTTTTTATGCTACATTCTTGATAAAATTTCTTAGGCATATCCCAATAATTTGGAGAATCTAATGATTAAAAAAATCGCACTTCCCTTAGTTTTTGTACTTGGTTCTTGTTTAAGTGTGACGGCCATGGCAGATTCAACGGTATATAGCTTTTCGTGCCCAAAGTATTCAGATGTAAAAGTAACACATTTAGCATTTTTGAATACGGCAGAAGCCAGCCCAACAACTGGAACACCAAGTGATTTCCGCAAATGGTTAACAGCGGTTCCATATCCCCAAAGGTCTGGTGCTATTAGTGAGGCAATTAGTTTTGTGGGTGCCAAATTGACCTCTGGCAACCAAAATGTTGAGTGTTGGTATACATTTCAATTGTATTCACATAATCCTAATAAATCACAAGTTAACCTTCCACTGGTGTTAGTGGGTAATGTAAGTAATTATACATTCTCCGTCACCCAGGATGGCAACATTACAGCTACATCAAAAAATTGATCTGATCCCTCAAGACAACTATGTTCTTTAATGATAACTCCCGTGCAGTTTGGACGGGAATTATCATTCATGTTTATGCAACCTTAATTTAATTAGGAGTGCTGACCCACCGAAATGTCAACTCCTTTGGTGGTTTATTCCGTTGGAAGCTTCCAGTTCGAATGGCGTAGATTTTAAGGCTGAGGGTTTTTTGATCTCAGATGGTCTGATAAGTGTATGCCGAAAGAAAGTGCATTTATTAAAAGTTGCTTCATCTTGGGAGTTCAAAATTTCCGCTATAACGGCTTGTTTTAAAATAGGACGGAACCTATCCATATTTCCACAAAACGCAACGAGTTTTCTAGGATTTCTGTCCAGCTGATCTATTTCCTCCAGCGCATCAGCTCTTATTAAAATCTCAACAATCACATCCAGTCGCAAGTCTAAAATATTTTGTATTTTATCAACGATACTTGAAGCTTGTTTAGCTGCAAGTCGTCCATTGATTGTATTCGGGATTTTTCGGTGTTTGCTGTCATCAATATCACTAAAAGTGCTGAATGTGACAGAATGGCTGTCACTAGAACTGACTTGTTTTTGCGCTCTTTCTTCGCTCCATTTTTTAGTTTTTCTATATTTTTCTTGCCAAATCATTTCAATCCAGGAAAAAGTTTTTACTAACTCTTCTTTAGTTTTTGCGTTATAGTTCTTAATAAGATACTGGCCTAACACAGAATGTTTGCCCACCCTATCCAATACAGTTTCGGATCTCTGAAAAGGCAGTGAGCTGTTGGGATTTAATTCTGAAATGTAATTGATATTGGCACCATACGCTATTAATTCATCTATAATGGCTTTTTTATCTTCGATGCTTGCCTGGCTTTTGACAACACCCATCAACGGCGTAACGATGGGGTGGGCTCTGGGCATCAGGGATAAATAAGCGGCTTCTACATCCAACTTTAGTTTTGCGTTAGCACCGTGCTTGAGTAGTAAGCGAACCTCTTCTAAATTTCCCTTAAGGCATGCGCGAAATAACAGTTCTTCTTTGTTGAAGCTATTGTTTGGAGGTTTGAATATTGGCCAGGCAGGCGGAGCAGGTGCTGGGCTTGTAGAAAAGTGATCTATACCAATCTCGACATCTTCAGGTTGGTTAAAAGTAAATTTTATTTCGTCAGTGGTTATCATAGATTCATATAGTGAAAGCAAGAATTGATTATGTATACTAATTGTTTATTATTAAAATAATATGAAGATGCTGAGATAGACCGTAACTGCCTGCATTAGATCGTCGCATCCATGCTGGGACGACGTGTAATAACAATAAATCTAAAACCACCTTTTAAAACTAACATTCAGGAACACTCATGTTAAATATAAATGACATTCTTTACCCCGCTATTGAACCTTATCACACTGAGTTAATCAGCGTATCTTCACTGCATACCCTTTATTTTGAAGAATGCGGCAATCCTCAAGGCAAGCCAGTTTTATTTATTCACGGTGGTCCTGGCAGTGGTGTTTATCCCATGCATAGAACTTATTTTAATCCAAATCACTATCGTATTATTTTGGTAGACCAACGTGGTTGTGGTAAAAGCACACCTCATGCTGAGATACGCGATAATACGTTGTCAGCACTTATCGCTGATTTTGAGAAAATTCGTGAACATCTTCGGATTGATCAATGGATGTTATTTGGCGGCTCATGGGGCAGTACTTTGGCACTGGCCTATGCCCAAATGCATCCATCGCGGGTAACCGAACTGGTTTTGAGAGGTATATTTTTAGGGCGTGAAAAAGAACTACGTTTTATTTATCAAGCGGAATGCGGTGCAAGCGAAGTTTATCCAGATGCTTGGGAAGATTTCATTGCTTTAGTACCAGAAAATGAACGTCACGATACGATATCAGCTTACAGCAAATTATTAGCCAACGAAAATAAGGAAATACAATATCAAGCTGCCAAAGCTTGGAGTGTTTGGGAGGCCAATATCAGTACTTTATTTTTTAATAAAAATTTAGTTGATACTTATGGTGATCCAGAGTTTTCCTTAGCGATTGCGCGAATTGAAAATCATTACTTTATGCATCATTTGTTTTTAGAAGCCAATCAATTATTACGTGATGTCGATAAAATTCGACATATTCCGGGAGTTATCATCCATGGCCGTTATGATATGTGCTGCCCTGTAACTAATGCTTGGGAATTACATCGAGCCTGGCCGGAAGCTGAACTTTTTATCGTGCCTGATGCTGGGCACTCGGCGGGAGAGCCAGGTATTGCTTTGCAATTAGTTAAGGCTACGGATCGGTTTTTCAGCGCCGATAAATTCTACCCTCGCCAATCTCATAATAATCCTCTATAGCAATAGCATCTAAAAAATCCATATCGTGCGCAATGACAATCAGTGCGCCAGGATAGTGTTTGAGTACTTCAATCATATGCTGGCGAGTTTCTAAATCCAAATTATTTGTTACCTCATCCAAGAGTAGCAATTCTGGAGTTTGTGCAGCAATGTGCGCTAATGACAAACGGGCTTTTTCGCCACCGGATAACTGGCTAATTGGCGCGTTGACCTCTTCTTTTGAGCGAAATAAAAAATCAGCTAAATGGCGGCGGATTTCAATATGAGAGTGATTGGTCATCAGGCCGCTGATAGAGGTTAGCACGGTGTCGGTGGTAGAGAGTGTTTGATAATGCTGATCTAAATAACCGATCGCATTTAGTTTAGGTAATGACCATTCTCCAGAACGCCTCACGAAAGTTGCACCCATAATGGCTTTAAGTAAAGTAGATTTACCGGAGCCGTTATCGCCCAATAAAGCCACGCGGCTGTTGGCAGTGATGGATAAATAGATATCCTGCAACAACATCGTATCAGCGCTATAACCGATAGCTCCTTGGCTAATGGATAATATTTGTTGATTTTGCGGCGTCGTGGTTATTTGAAATTTGGGAATAATGATTTCAGGGAGATTTAATTCAGCTAATTCTGCTAACAGCGTTTGTTTTTTATCAAAAATCGCAGCTTTTTTGCGGCCGCTGGTTTCTTGAGATCGGCCGGCTTTGGCACGGCTGACTATCGTTGGCCATTTTCTTTGTTCAATACTTTTGGCGCCTTTGGTTTTACTGCCAGCTGCGCGTTGTTGTTCTTGCATGAGTGAATGATGCAAGGCTTTTTGTTGGCGTTTGAGTGCATGGAGGGAAGTTTCAAGCTTTAGGCGCTGCATGTTTCTAGCTTGTTGATAATCGTCAAAATTGCCGGTGAAAATTTGAATTTGACCTTGATCGATATGCCAAAAACTATTGACGCTTTGGCGTAATAGTTCGACGTCGTGTGAAACGATGAGTAAGGTTCCTGAAAAATGTGCCAACCAACGCAGGATATTACGACGATTGCGTTGATCGAGGTGATTGGTTGGTTCATCCAGAAGCAATATATTGGGATTTAGGCTAAGCGCTTCGGTCAGTGCGCTATTGACGCGTTCGCCACCGCTTTGGATAGAAAAATCTTTAATCACTTGTGCAATGTAACCGATGCTCACGTCCTCTGGAATGATAATTTGACCGGAAGTGGCTGCAATTGTACCGCATAATAAATTGAGCAGACTGGATTTGCCACTGCCATTTCTCCCAATGATGGCAATGCGATTGCCGTGATGGATTTCTGTACTAAAATCTTCAAAGCAGGTTTTGTGCGGAAAGGTTAAGCTAAGTTGTTGGATTCGAATGGGTTTGTGCATCATAAACTCTCTTAAAGTGTTTGGGGCAAAAATCAGTGAACGCAGGCGATGCGATTCTGCCCGTGACGGGCAACTTTAAGAGTGGATGTTCATGGTATGATGCAACCTCAAGGAGTAGAGTTTAAATATGAAGTTAAGAGTTTTATTCAAATATTGTGTACAAATAATATCTCAATTTTAGCTATTTTTCAAGGGGTTGCATAATCCTTCACCCCTTGTGGGAGAAGGATTATGCACGAATTCTAAAAGACAGGAAAAAATCCATGGAACCTAATCCTCATCAAAATAAACCAAAACCTAAAATAGAAATTACTGCATCTGACACTGTTTATACTTGCCCCATGCATCCGCAAATTCGAAAAAACCAACCAGGTAATTGTCCTATTTGCGGGATGACGTTGGAGTTAGTCACCTCAACAGCAGATTCAGGTACCCATGCCGAACTTAAAGACATGACACGACGTTTTTGGGTGGGAGTAGTTCTCACTTTACCAGTTTTCATTTTAGAAATGACTAGCCATTTTACTTTGCTTGGCTTGCATCACCTCCTACCATCGACGATTTCAAAATGGATTCAACTGATATTGTCGACCCCCGTAGTCTTATGGGCGGGGTGGCCGTTTTTTCAGCGCGCCTGGGAATCCATTGTGCACCACAGTTTGAACATGTTCAGCCTCATTGCCTTAGGCACAGGCACGGCTTATGTTTATAGTGTGTTTGCTACGCTTGCACCTGGAATATTCCCCGCCGGGTTTCGCGAAATGGATGGTAGCGTCGCTGTTTACTTTGAAGCGGCGACCGTGATTACAGTGCTGGTATTGCTAGGCCAGGTATTAGAGTTGCGCGCGCGTGAACAAACAGGCGGAGCCATTCGAGCCTTACTGAAATTAACCCCCAAAACCGCTCGCCGTTTAACTGTTGGCACAGAAGATGAGGAAGTGGCGCTTGAGGCGATTCAGGTGGGTGATCGTCTACGTGTACGGCCTGGGGACGGTGTACCGGTGGATGGTGAAGTGTTGGAAGGTAAAAGTTCGGTAGATGAATCTATGGTGTCTGGCGAAGCGATGCCGGTGGTTAAACAACCCGGTGATAAGTTAATTGCCGGGACTGTCAATGGCACAGGTTCTTTAGTCATGCGTGCCGACAAAATTGGCGCTGATACCTTATTGGCGCAAATCATCGCGATGGTTGTTGAAGCACAGCGGAGTCGAGCGCCTATTCAGAGAATTGCGGACACGGTTTCCGGCTATTTTGTGCCGGCGGTATTGGGTGTGGCGATTATTGCCTTTATCCCTTGGGCTATTTGGGGACCGGCACCCCCTCTGGCTTATGCGCTAATTGCAGCTGTTTCTGTGCTGATTATTGCCTGTCCTTGTGCGCTGGGTTTGGCTACGCCTATGTCGATTAGTGTAGGTGTGGGTAGAGGGGCAAGTGCCGGTGTTTTGATTAAATCAGCTCAAGCGCTGGAACGTATGGAAAAGGTCAATACCCTGGTCATAGATAAAACTGGCACACTCACCGAGGGTAAACCTCGGGTAACGCAGATTATTTTGGCGCCGGCGTTGTCGGAATCTGATGTATTGGCATTGGCAGCCAGTTTGGAACAAGCGAGCGAACATCCTTTAGCTGCTGCGATTGTCGCTGCTGCAAAAAATCGCGGGATTGCCACTACTTCGCCAACAGATTTTATTTCTGTCACTGGAAAAGGTGTTACCGGTAAAGTTCAAGGTAAGTTTGTCGCATTGGGCAATGCAAAATTAATGACCGAGCTGGGTATAGAACTGGGTAATTTTGAAAACCAAGCCGAAACATTACGAACTGATGGAGAAACTGTGCTGTTTCTTACAATAGAGGGTAGCGCTTCTGGAATTATCGCTATCGCTGATCCAATTAAGCCGACAACCCCAGCTGCTTTACATCATTTGCAGCAACAAAATATACGTATTGTGATGGTCACAGGGGACAATCAAAAAACCGCTGAAGCTGTTGCGCATCAGCTCGGTATTAAAGAAGTTGTAGCGGGTGTTTTACCGCAGGATAAAAACCATATTGTAAAATCACTGCATGCACAAGGCTGTATTGTTGCTGTGGCGGGTGATGGGGTCAATGATGCACCGGCCTTGGCGGAAGCAGAAGTAGGTATTGCTATGGGCACAGGAACTGAAGTGGCGATGCAAAGTGCTGGGATTACTTTGGTTAAAGGTGATCTTGCCGGTATTCTACGCACTATCGTTTTGAGTCGAGCGGTGATGCGTAATATTCGCCAAAACCTGGTATTTGCTTTTGCTTATAATGTGATTGGCATTCCGATTGCAGCAGGCGTGCTCTACCCGTCCTTGGGTTTGCTTTTAAGTCCAGCCATCGCGGCTTTGGCGATGTCGCTTAGTTCCATATCGGTGATTATGAATGCGCTGCGCTTGCGGGCATTTAGGTTTTAATAAATGGGCAGCTTCAATCATACATGAATAAATCTTCCGCCGGCAAATGACCAATTTTCCCAGGTGGTTTCTTTAAAACAGATCATAATATTTTCTGGATCAAAATTAGCTTGTTTCAGAGTATTAATAATATCTGCGACAATTTTTTTCTTCACTTTAACACTGCGACCAACAGAAAGTAGAATTTCGATTAAAACGAAATCGTTGTTGCGCTGCGTGCTGACATCAGGATAGCTTGGGTCAAAGCGAAAATCCACAGCGTCTAATTCGAGTATTCTTTGAAATTTATCATTGTGTGGTACACCAGAGTTTATTAGTGCTTGATGAACTGCATCGATTACTTGAGTTTTAAATTCCGTTGTTTTTGGTTTGAGCATAGTGACGGTAATTAATGGCATGAGTTCTCCCGGTGGTATAAAAATTGTAACTACTTTCTCCCTTTAAAAAAGGGGATAGTGGTAACGAAAAATTAAAATAATTTTAGGTTTAATGTGATGATCTATGAGTAATATCAGCAGGCAGAATCATATCAAACTTTACTTGTATATCGATAATATGCGAACATAAATATAGCATAAGTCATAAAACGTAATCATGAGTATTTGCATAAATAATAATTGAACTCGGAGATTAAGAAAATGTCTAGTAGACCTAATGAAATAAAGCACAAAACAGATTTAGAGGATGTCATAGGAAGGTATACAGAACTATATAAAATAATATATAAGATAGAGAAAAGGGTCAAAGCAGCTGATAAAGAGTATAAACAGACTGAAACCGAAGTTTTATCATCAAAGAAGTTCTCCTCAGAAACATCAATTCCCCCTCCTGATTCCAATAAAGTATTAGAAATAGCCCATAAGTTGTTAGAATAAACGGAAGCTTTCGAAGCCTTCGAAATGGCTAAACGTAATTTTTTGAAAGATGTTTCTAGTGAAGAACGTGAACCTAAGAAAGCATTACTCAAAGAAACTCTGAAAGAGCAAGCACCAGTTCCCATCGAGGAAAAAATGAAGGATTTGAAGGGGAAAGACATATGGACTTATTCAATAGGATCAGCAGTTGAAAGCTCCTTAGTTACTCTTAAAGCAAAAATCCAGCAATTAAGGGGGGAAGCCCAAACAACAGAGGTTGGAGTTTCCGAGGAAGCTAAGATAACATCGGTAATGCAGTCTCTTTTGGAAACACGAAATAAAGATGGCCAGCTTGAAATTGTGCGTATGGCTAAGGATGCATTTACTAATAGCCACCCAGGTGGTTCAATCAATGATAAGAAAAAAGGTTCTCGTGAAGTAGTTAAGGATTTAACCGACAACCTAAGCATTACTTCTGTGCAAGCTGCTGGAATTATTTATAAACATTTAAATGAGAATATAGGAAAAAATCCTATACCTAAGTTTTCGGCAGCTTTGTTAAAATTACTGCACAAACGATTTGAAATAGATGATAATCGAAAAATTTTAGATGCTTTCAGGACATATGTGCCATCAGTTCTAAGTATTCCTACTTCTTCTGCTAGGACTAGCCCGACGACTCCCAGGACTCCTTCTTCTCCCAGTTATTCCTCATCGAGTTTTACAACACCAGATTTACCACCACCATTACCAGCTAGGTCTCCTAAAAGATCAAATGCAGAAGTTACAAGAAAATTAGAAGAGGTCAAAGTCAATTTGGTTAGTAAATTTGGCTTTCCACCATCATCGTCATCTTCTTCTTCAAGTTCAGCAACAATATCAAACTCTGCTTCAAGCTCGGCTAGTGAGACAATGGGAGTAAGTAACAGTGGCTCTTCTCCTGGCTTGGGTGGGAAGGGAAATGATTAATTTGTAAAGGTTCGGTTCCCTACTCAAGATCGCAGGTTTTAAGCTAAAAGCAACGAAAGCTATCCAAAATACTCGTCATCCCGCGACTTGATTGCGGGATCTCAGGCGGACTGCACTCAAGCATTAATTGCTAACTTAAGGATTTTTTTCTCTTGCTAAATTTATGGCTATTCCTCAGCCCGCAAGGGTAAAGGTCTTAAAACTTCAACACAACAAAAGCCAAATTTCTGTCAACGCCTCAGTTTCAGCCACTTCATAATCGAAATTGTAATAACAAAAAATGCAAGGCAAATCGCCTAACTGTTCTCCAGAATTAGGTAACCAATCTCTATATAATGGATAAACAGTCTCGCCAATATTTATGAATAATGGATTGATCCTGATAAATAATCAGCTGGTAGGCCGTGCGTTTTAAACGCAGCCAACGAATATATTGCTGCAAGGATAATCCCGTGAGTGCTGTAAACAAACGGTGGAAGTGAAACTTTGAAACACAAAAAACGGCGCTTAATTGTTCAAGAGACATATCTTTATCTAAATGCTCACCGATAAAAGTAATGACTTTTTCTAAGCGCTGGTGACAGTTCATGTTTTAACTTCCGCCCATTGATTTAAGAACGAGGTAAATATAGCAATGAAATCACAATCAGTTTTGATCGTTTTTGCTAAGTTGAGTGTTTCATGACATATATATTAATAATTTGTTAATTCTGCGTTAGTAATATTCCTTATTGCAAGACTATGTGTTGAGAATTACAAAGCTTCCACAACATTAATGAATTATTAAAGGTATTATTATGTCATCAACAAGTTATGAAAAAATTCCCAAAGATAGAGACAGTGAAGCAATTCAATCCATTCGCGCTGATGCCATTGAATCCTTAGTTAACGCAGATCTTTTTCAGAAAAATCACAGTATCTTTTTTAAAAAATCTTCGATAATTGCAGATTATTTAAAATCTGCACGTAAATATGAGGCATCTGCCGAAATCGCTTTAGACTTATTAAGACTTGAAACGAGTTATCTAGAAAAGAATCCTAAACCCGATTCAAAGACCGGGCTGTTATTGTTAAATGAAATATTGGGATACGGAAATAAAGATGAGATAGAGGAGATGAAAAAAGAGATTCCAAAACTGCCAAGGGAGTGCCGAATCAAATTCTATACCGGAGCCAGTTTAATTACAGCTAAGCGGCTTGAGGTTCAACCAGAAGATAGCAAACATTTTAGGCTTGATTGAGAATTGATAATGAGTGCTGAAGTGAAAGTGATACAAGAAATTCCCAGGATACATTATCTTGATGCTAAAGAAGGCAGAGCTGATCCAGCTGCGCAATGTAATTTAGGTCTTTGTTATGAACGCGGGATAGGAGTTAAACAGGATTATAAGGAAGCGGTAAGTTGGTTTTATCTCGCGGCGGAACAAGGCCATGCCGGTGCTCAGTATCATTTGGGATGCTGTTATAAAGACGGTCTTGGTGTACCAAGCAATCCGTCAAAAGCATTTAAATGGTTACAATTGGCGGCTAATCAAGGCTTTGTTGAGGCACAATTTCTGCTAGGTGACTGTTATTTCCAAGGCCAGGGTGTCGCAAAAAATGAACGAGAAGCTGTTTATTGGTTTTTACTTGCGACAGAGGGCGGTCATCCAGCGGCGCAGTGCTATTTGGGTTACTGTTATGCACAAGGCAAGGGGGTTGAAAAAGATCAGTCAGAGGCTGTGCGTTGCTATAGACTTGCTGCCGAAAAAGATGAGCTAACTGCGCAGTTGAATTTGGGCTTATGCTATGAACAAGGTCAAGGCGTTGATAAGGACTTGAAGCAGGCCGCACGTTGGTATCGTCTTGCTGCTGAAAAAGGCGATAAAGAGGCACAGCACCTTTTAGCCTGCTGTTATGCCGAAGGCAAAGGGGTTATAGCAGACATGAAAGAAGCAGTGCATTGGTTTTTGTCCGCTGCTAAACAAGGCATGGTTGATGCCCAATATGCCTTGGGTCAGTGTTATCTAGACGGCTTAGGTGTGGGAAAAAATCCACAGGAGGCTGTGTATTGGTTGCAGCTCGCAGCTACAGAGGGGGATGCGCGGGCGCAACATAAAATTGCGCATTGCTACAGAACAGGGTTGGGTGTTGCGCAGGATGTGAAAGCAGCTATATATTGGGAAAATTTGGCGGCGGTTCAGGACTTCCCTGAAGCGCAATTAAATCTCGGTTGGTGCTATGAACATAGTTGTGGTGTTCCCGAAGATATGAAGCAGGCAGTACGCTGGTATTATCCTGCCGCTGAAAAAGGTTATGCACCTGCCCAATTTAGTTTAGGTCTTTGTTATGAACAAGGGCGGGGTGTCGAACAAGATAGAAAAGCCGCCATACACTGGCATACGCTTGCGGCTACACAAGGTTTGAAGGATGCACAATACCGTTTGAGCGAATGCTATTTACACGGTCGAGGCGTTGAGATAAACCAAGAACAAGCTCTGCATTGGTTTAATCTTGGCATTGCCCAGGATAATGCTGATGCGCAATTTAAATTCGGCATGTTGTATGCAAGTGGTCAGGATGATGGTCCTGCGGATATGAAGCAAGCTGTGCACTGGTATCATTCTGCCGCAAAGAAAGGTCATGTTGCCGCGCAATATCATTTAGCGCTGTGTTATGAAGAAGGCCGGGGTATCGAAGAAGATAAAAAGACAGCTGTACATTGGTATGAGCAGGCAGCTAATCAGAATCATTCTGGCGCGCAATATCATTTAGGTTGGTGCTACGGAAATGGCCAAGGTGTCGAAAAGGATATGAAACAAGCTGTACGTTGGTATGGTCTTGCTGCCGATCAGGGTCATCCTTTGGCACAATATGCATTAGGTCGCTGTTATGCGCAAGGTCAAGGTGTTAAAAAAGATTTAGGAGAAGCGGTACACTGGTATCGTTTGGCTGCTGACCAAGATCATGTGCCGGCGCAATACCATTTAGGTTTATGTTATGAAAATGGTTGGGGCGTGCCGCGAAATACAACTAAAGCCAAAGCATGTTATCAATTAGCTGTCGACCAAGGCTTGGATGTGCAGTCTGAGTTTAAGCCTTTTTCCATTATCTTTAGATCATTAAAACCAAATCAAATTAAAAAAGATGTCAGTGCACATTGCTTGGACAATTCTGAAAATGATCCTTTAGCCCAATACCGTTTAGCCCTTTGCTATGAGTTTGCTTTAAGGGTTAAAGAAGATATAGGCAAAGCACTTAGCTGGCATAAGCTTGCGGCACAGAAGGGGGTTGCAGCCGCACACTATCACTTGGCTCTCTGTCATGAACAAAGTCGAGGCATACCAAAAGATTTAAAAGAAGCAGTCTATCGATACAGTCTTGCCGCGAAAATGGGGCATGTATCTGCGCAATATCATTTGGGTTTGTGTTATGAACAAGGCCAAGGAGTTAAAAGAAATGTGAGAAAAGCTGCATATTGGTATAAGCGTGCCTCCCAGCAAGGCCATGTGTGGGCAACTTATCGTTTAGGTATTTGTTATGAACAAGGCCGCGGTGTCAAAAAAAACCGGTTGAAAGCGCTAGAACTCTATAATTACCTTGCTACCGACCATGAGCATATAGAGGCGCAATTTAAATTGTTACTGGATGAACGTGGTAGAGTACTAAAGCATGACTCAGAAGCTATTCGGCTTATAGAAATTGCTGCTCGACATGGAAATGAAGATGCGATCACGCTGAAAAAAAATCTAGAACAAGAGCAGAAATTTCAATCATTAAATTTTGCATCCAATCCTTCCCGAATAAAGTTTGAAGCACCATCAAGTTTACCCAGGATATCGGGTGCTAAATCAAAAGGTGAAATAGAAAAAAACTCCTTTGAAATTCCCTAGTATAAGTCTCATTAATCGCATTTCAGGTGACATAGTTCGAATTATGAAATGTCATTTGAGCAATATCCCAGGCGGCAACTGTTGGTGTTGTCGAGGGTTATTTATGCAGGTTCTATCAAAAGTGCTAGAATATTTCACAAAACTCATTAGCTTGAGCAATCAAACTTTAAAAGGAGCAAAACATGAAAAAAGGGGTATGTGTGATTGTTGGCGTTGGACCAGGCAACGGCGCAGCTTTTGCGAAACGATTTGCCAAAGAAGGCTACTCTTTGGCCTTATTAGCCAGATCCACTGATTTTATTCAGCAGCTTGCGATGGAATTGGAAAATACTAAAGCCTATGTCTGCGATGTATCAAGTCATGTTTCTATCGAAAAAGCCTTTGCACAAATTAAGCAGGATTTTGGTCAAATTAATATAGTTATTTACAACGCAGGCAAAGGAGTTTGGGGCAATATTGAAGAAATTAAACCCGAGGATTTTGAGTCATGTTGGCAGGTGAATGCTTTGGGTTTAATGTTGGTTAGTCAACAAGTTCTTCCCATGATGAAACAAAACAAATCGGGAAATATTGTCATCATTGGCGCCACTTCTTCCAAAAGAGGTAAAATTCAAACGGCAGCTTTTGCATCTGCAAAAGCAGCACAACGCAGCCTTGCGGAATCAATGGCTAAGTATTTGGGTCCCTTGGGTATTCATGTGTCTTTAATAATTATTGATGGTGTTATTGACTTGCCAAGTACCCGAAAGAGAATGCCTGATAAACCGGAGTCTTTTTTTATTAAGCCGGAAGATGTGGCAGCCAATGCGTTTTGGTTAACCGAGCAGCCGGTTTCAACATGGTCTTTTGAAGTGGAAATACGGCCATTTGGGGAGGTTTGGTGACAGGAATCACAAAATTATTTTTGACAACTTTATTTAAGTTGATGATGAATAGAGTGACAAATTATGAAAATCGCATATTGCAATGAATGCCGTTCTGCGGTGTAGGCGGCGTGTAAACGGTTTTTGTAGGGTTTTCTGTAGTACCTTTTAATCCAAACATTGCTGGACTTCCTTTTTGGGACAAAACTTGTACTGAAAGTGTATCTCGCGCAGATAAGCTTATCTTTGCTTCATCGGGTATGGGGATATCACTGACGGGCTGTGTCTGTTGAGACAGTGAAGCGGCTGTTTCCTTATTGTCTGCTATTTTAGGCTCAGTATCAGAGGGCTGTATAGTGCTCGCAATGATTTTACTATCCGCTTGGGTTTGTCCAAGTTCATTTTCACGAGCCAATGCCATAGCCTCGCGAAATGATCTTAGGTTTTCCAAAGTACGAAATGGAATGGGTGACAGTTCATGTTTCTCAGGGTGATATGGTTCCAACTGATGATTGGCTGTGCCATTGGATTTGGTACCCCACTTCCAGATCTTTAAATGATCCATTGCATTTTGTTCATTAAGAAAATAGGCTTTATTAGTCCAGGGATCCCAAATTTGCTGTCCAGCATCTGTATTTACTACAACAAAAGTATGACCCTGCACTGCTTTATCAGTTGTAGACTCCTGTTCTTCTTGGTCTTCAATAATTTCAACAAGAGCAGCAGCTCCTTTGTACCCAAGTTGCTCTAAAAAATCTAATACCAGCAATCCCATTTGATCGCAATTGGCCAAGAAGGTAGATTTTGTCGCTACGATATCTGTATGCATCTCGGCTCCATATTCTAATGCTTTTTGGCTGGTGACACGTCCGTGGTGTTTATTCAGCCAATCTAAAGTATCTTGTATTGTCTGTTCATTGTTTTCTAGCAGCGTATTTAGAAAGTCATGTAAATTTTTAAATTCTTTTGGGCTGCGATCATTGTTATCCGGCTCGGTATAGCCATTTTTTCGAAAGCGCCGCGCATAGTCCATCGCCAATTGAGATAGACCTCCTTCAAGTAATCCAACCCTATCTGATTTCAATTTGCTTTCTGTTTTACCCAATATTTCATCCTGCAATTGCGGGTTTTTAGCGATAAAAAAATGAGGATTATCAATTGGAGTTTTTTGCTTCCCCGCGCGAAAATTATCGGATTGTTGCTTTAAATCGTAAACCCCTAATAATCCCACCTAATAACCACGCATCAAACATTTAAACTCTCCAAAATATAAAACATTTTGGAGAAATATATGTCCACAAAACCAGCGCCATTTATTGAGCTAAAAACACCATCCACTTTAAAAAGAT
>DASZWJ010000023.1 GCA_035546635.1 Gammaproteobacteria bacterium | reverse complement strand
TGTGACGGTGCAGAACGATCATAAGCACGATACAACCCATAATTCTACTATTACTGTGGGCAACGATCACAGCCACACAACAACCAATAATTCAAGTGTTTCAGTAGGTAATGATTACAGCCATAGCACAGCTAATAATTCGTCAATCAATGTCGGCAATAATTACACGCACAGCACGGCCAACAATGTCATACGATCTATCGGCCATGATTGCACCGAAGAAACCCTACATAACGTCATGCAAACCATAGGCAATGATCTCAGCCACAGCGTAGGCAATAGCGCAAATATCAGCATTGCAAAAAATCTTAATCAATCTATCGGCAGTAATTTAACCATGAGCATTGGGAAAAATGCCTCACTCAATGCCGCCCAATCACTCAGTTTAACTGTTGGCAGTAATACGCTATTGATTAATACCCAAGGCATTTACATTAATGGCACGCAGATAAAAATCAATTCATCTCAATAGCGGAGAAAACAATGGCAAAAATACCCGCACGCTTAAATGACGTAGTCAGCAGCAGTACCCATGGCAACGGCAGCATAATCAGCACATCAACTACAACTACTTTCCAAGGACAACCCGTCGCTTGTGCCGGCGATCATGTCATGTTCTCCGACGGCACTACAGCAACCATTATCGAAGGCAACGCCTGCGTCGAAGTCAACAACAAACGCATCGCTCTAATAAACGATACAACCCAAAACGACGGCATCATCAACTCCGGTGCAACCGGTATCCAGGTAGATGAAGGCGATCCCTTTGTATTTATAGGGAACAATGTAGAAATTGGACCTAATGTGATCTTCAGCAAAACACCAATGGAGTTCTATGACCAGTATTTTCAATTAATTAGCGCAAGTACTGGACAAGCACTCCCTCATATTCCTTACCGAATTCATACCCCCCAAGAATTATAGAAGGAATAACCGATCATCAGGGCAATACACTTTTAGCAAGTAACACAAGCGCTGATGAAATTTCTATAGATATTTTGCAAGGCTCTGAATTTTCAGGAGAGGAGGAGCTGTGTTCTTACTAAGCAATTATCATAATTCAATAGTTAAGGAGAAAATTAAATGTCTAGCCTAGTTATCAAACAGCAAAAGAGCAGCTTGACACCCACATCCGATAAAAAACCGACCAAGGTATTGCTATCATGCCCAACTAGCATTGATGAAGTTGAAATAACATTTGATAATCCATCTAGAGATCAACCAAACATCACCGATTACACATGGCAAATTTTAAAAGAACTATTACTTAAAAGTTGTGTAAAACACGCAGTGATTACAAGCACAATAAGAACATCTCAATCCCAGGCAGAAGCCATGTACAATAATTTAAAATCTGGAAAAAATGTCAGCTACAAGGTCGGAGGCAATGAAGTAACTAAAATTTACCATGACATGGCAAAAGCTGGAAAATCACAACAACAAATATTAGCAGCAATGACAGAGTTGGCAGACAACATAATTACAAACGGCGGAGAAGTTTCAACACATGTTAATGAATATAATACATTATTTTATAATGTGCTCGATATTAGCCTTAGCAAATTAATTAAAGGAGATACAGGAAAGAAATTTACAATAGAAGAGGAAAGCCAAGTTTATAATATTTTTCATAATGATTCTAGGATAAGAAAGGTTCATGACCCAAGTCACGCAAAAGATCCTGCTTTACATTTAGAAATACCTCAACCTCTTGCATTCAATAACAGTGGAATAGCCGCCTTAGAAAAACAGAAACCCTTCAAACCTTCGGCTAAACTCGCCATAGAAAGAGCCAGAGGTTTACCGCTACATAGTTTAAAATATGCAAGCTATCCTTACATTTTTTATACCCCAACCAAATAGCATAATTCTTAATTTAAAACCTGGCGATTAATCTATGATTTTTAATATTGCAAGAAAAGCTACATTCTTATTAATTTCATTCTTTATAGTAATAACAAGCTATTCTCTCACACTGGGGCCTCAAAGCGAAATCAATGACTATGATAATGACTACAGAGCACATTTAAACAAACAAGCAATCAATTTACTTGATAGCAATTATGCAGGATATAAAATATATGAAGATCCTTGTATTCAACATTTCACTCAATTTAAATCAGATGAGTATTTATTAACTCTTCTGAATCCAAATCATAAAACAATAAAATATCTGTTATTTTCTAAAGGAAGCAATACTTTTTATTATATAAAAAAATTTGGTAGTCACAAACTATCGCCAGAAAATATAGGTTGGCAGAATACAATTTGCGGCACATCAAGCGAAGCTTTAGAACAGTGGAAAACCAGGGATTCAAAAGTTGAAAAATGGTTTATAAAACCTAAAGAAAATAATTTTGACTATTTCTGCGTTATTAGAGATACAAAATATTTTTACACATGTTATCAATATCATGCAAATAAAAAAAAATTTTTAGTCATATCTGGATCATATTATTCAATGGATTTTTAGTAAAATAAAAAATTAGATAATTTGCTTTTTTAGGTTAACGCTTATAATGAAATCTAAGCTTAGGGAAATAAGAAATGGTAAAGTATCCACAACACCTGCCCTTTCTCTCCTGCTTTAAAACAGAAAAAACCGTTCAAATCCTTAGCTAAAGTCGCCATAGAAAGAGCCAGAGGCTTACCTTTAGGCAGTTTGAGGTATGCACAGTATCCTTACATTTTTTATAAACCGAGCAATGAGAAGTAAACGTTAAAAACAAAAAGGTAAGTCACTGATGAGCATTAATATTTTTAAAATATATTTCCTATTACTTGCTTTTATTTTTACATCATTAGATAATTATGCACTATCACAACAAAGCTCAATCAATAATGATGATGACTATTATCGTATATTATCAACAGACACCAAAGATTGGATGGATACGATATGCGGAACATCTAAAGAGGCCTAGAACAATGGCAATCACGAGATACCGAAATGGACAAGTGGTACAAAAAACCTGAAAAAAAAGGACTCGATTACTTTTGCGTTATCCGAGACGATTTAAAATCATTGTATGCAGCTTATACCTGTTATCAATATGATACCAAAACAAAAACATTTCCAATTCTTTCTATAAACTACTTAAACGATTAACCCCGTAGTTGCATAGAACTTGAGCAACATCCTATTATCATGTTTTTTATGAGATGTGTTTTACGAATATTTCATCCCAAAAAAAACAAAATTAATTGTGAATTTTCCTGGTTTAAGTAGGAGGTTGGTAGTGAGTGAATTTAAAAAATATGATTTTGCATTAATCGGGATAAGATTGCTTATCATTTATTTGGCACTGCAGGTGATAGCTGTAATACCTCAAATATTAACATTATTTGTTGATATTATTTGGCGGCATGACGCACTAGATTATCCATTTGCATATAAAATCTTAATCCTTTTATTGCCCTTATTATCGCTTTTACCAGTAATCCTGCTTTGGTTGTTTTCCAGTAAAATTGCTCGCTTTACGACAAAAGCAAATAGTTGTGTGGAAAGAAAAGAAACTACTGAAAAACAAGATATACAAGAAATTTTATTTTGTGCCATTGGGATTTTCATATTGATTACTTCAATCCCAAATTTGATTATTTGGGTTTATCATGTTATTGATTATTACCGTCGGAATTTATTGCATGTTTATTCACGTTGGAGTTTAGTGCCAGAATTTATTAGTGTGGCGCTAGAAATTTCATTAAGTTTGATATTGATATTTAAAGCCAAAGTTTTATCGGAATTGTTTTATAGGCTTCGACGTGCTGGTATTGCTAGATAAGGTATTTTTACTGGGGGGGGTAAATAGTTACGACAAAAGATAAAAAGCATCCATCTATTTGAACCAAAAGAAACTGGACTATCTTTATGCACCCCAGATAAGCAATACCCAATTTTTTAATCTACCCCCTTTTTTCCTCCCTCCAGTAAAATTCAAAAATATTTAGCATTTTAATGTTGACAAATTTGAATAATAAAAATATCTTTTTTTATTAAGTTTTAATAATTTGTCTAGAATTTATCAGCAAAGGAGAACCATACAATGAACACCACTCCAACCCCCATCAACGACCCCCAATCCACCACCATCGCTAGAGGCAAGAGATTAGAAGTTCTGCGTCGCATGGTAAGACTCACCCGCAAAGAATTTACACAAAAATATGGCATCAGCGCCAATACCATCGAATCTTGGGAAACCGGCAAATACGGAGGCTTAACTATCCAAGGGGCGCAGCGCATGTTACCTGCATTTCGTCGTGAAGGCATATACTGCACTCTGAACTGGCTAATGCACGGCGTGGGACAACCTCCGCGCTTAACTAACCTACAGTTTTCTGACACTCACGAGAGCGAACAACCCTCCTCACCACAACTGGCGGATGCCATCACCCAAGAATTATTGACCTTCAGAAATTGTAACGGCGACACTGCTGATTTACTGGTGAATGACGACGGCATGGAACCCAGATATAAAAAGGGCGATTATGTCGCAGGCATCCGCTATACCGGCACTAAAATCCAATATCTGGTCAATCAAGATTGCATTGTGCAAACTAAAAATAATGAAGTCTTATTGCGACGCGTTAAACTGAATAGCGAGCCTAACCGCTATGACTTGTTATGTACTAATCTAGAATCCGTAGTGCCGACATCAACACTTTATGCACAGACTTTGACTTGGGCTGCTCAAGTCATCTGGCATAGGCATCATGATGCAGTGAAAATACAGAGTAATTCTGAAGAAAACTAACAGTGATACTAAGCATAGTCACGAAGAATCATGAGATTCTTCGCTCATGCGGTTTAGTGTTTCTTTGATTAGTGTACATAATTCAATCTGTGGCCTGATGACTTAAGAATTGTGCGGTAAAAATACTGCCAAAGCTCATCTCCTTTGGTAATTACCCACGCCTCGATAGTCATCCTGAAAAGGGGCAAGCGATTAGTCAAATTTCAGCAACCTTCCCAGTGAAGTCATTATTTTTGATTAATGTACACTTTTCAAAAGATGACCCAAGCAATGATTGAAGGCAGCAAATGAGCCAATATCCATCATTTCAAACTATTACCTAGAATTTGCTAATTTTAAAAAATCCTTGGTGCTTCTCTCCTGACCTTAACGTCTATTTGATTAGTGTACACTTTTCAAACGGCCTCACTTGCAGCTTCTAATTTATCCAATCGATGGCCAGCTTTAGCCTAGTTTTTTATCCAGATAATTAACCTTTGATTTGCGTACACTTTTCAAAAGAGCGAGATAAGAGCACTGAGATCACTGTTTGCTTTTCCCTACCAAAAGCAATTTTTGCCCTGCATTCATCAGGCAAAATCGAACACTGCTCTGATTTAGTCCTAGCTCCTGACCAATGCTTACCGGTGTTTTACTTTGTATGAACTGCAAAATGCATTGCGTCTCAATTTCAGTAAAGCTAACTTCGTGATCCTGCTGTTCCAGAATACCCAATTTCTTTCTTGTGAAGACTTTATCCATGAGTAACTTCCTTTTAGTAAGGTTTAAATTGGAATTTGCCACAGGGGGCTTAAAGCTTTAAGCCGCCATTACCGCCAGAGTATTCACGGATTTTCTTCTGCTATAACGTTTAAATGCTCGCTCAACGGCGTCAATTTCTTTCTGAGTTGGAAATTTATTGCCAATTTTCTCAAAAGCCCATAAGGCTAAACACGTTAAGTAAAGAGACTTGCTCATTGTTTCAGGTTTGGGTTCCTTCTCTACTGCTTCTAAATAGAGATCCAATAATTGGTCGTCATTTGAGGGACGATTTTTAATGATTAAATCTTTAAAATTAAATATTTTCATGTTTATCTCCATGGATAGATTTCTTGCTGTACGCCTATCCTTTTTTTTCTATGTGTATTCCGTTTTCAGTGAAAATGCTTTGTGTTTTGGGAACATTGCAAATCATCAGGAGTCATTACAACAGGATGGAGAGACATGGGAAATGGCATTGAAAAGGACAATTTTACTGTGCGATATTAGTGTGCATTATTATTGCTTCAGAAATGTTAAGGTTTTCTTAAGAAATGAGGTTCTATTTTTCCTCCCTTCTCTGTTAAACTACGAAAAAACTGTTATTCCCGCCTACGCGCACTAGTGTCCGATTAACCACTGTAACCTCCCTCTCCCACAAGGGGAGAGGGGATATTTTTGTGAAGAGCCTTCCCATGTGGCGATGTTATTGAGCCTTACCCCTTTGAAAAAGGTGGGTAGGAACATATTTATTCAATAATGCTTGTGGGAGAAGGAAATACGCTAACCAGGTATATTGATTTACAAGAAAGGGCTATGCCATATTTCAAGCTGCAAACATCACAACTGGCATTTCCAAAGATTTTCTTCTGCTAAAACGTTTAAAGGCTTTTTCCACTACATCAATTTCTTCTTGAGTTGGAAATTTATTCCCAAGCTGCTCACAAGCCTGCAATGCCAGGCAAGTTAGGTATAAAGACTGACTGATATCTTCTGACTTAGGTTCATTGGTGATGGCATCTAAATATAAGCCTAATAGCTGATCCTCACTTGTTTGATAATTTTTAATCATTGAGTTATTGAAATTGTGTATTTTCATCACTACCTCCGCCTAAAAATAATTTTCGCTATCTTCATCACTTAGTTTTGTAATCCATTTGAGTCTTGTAACCGTAAAATGTGGTACAATTCTCTAATAATTACTTGTTGCTAGACCTATCCTATGAGCTTATTCCTATTAAATATTGAGCCCAAGGCACAACAAGATATTCAGCAGGAGTATTACAACAGGATAGGGAGATATGCGAAACAGCGTTGAAAGGGGCAGTTTTGGTGTGCGATATTTTTGTGCATTATTATAACAGCCGAAATGTTCAACCGTTTTTATATTAAGGTACAGAAGCAACGAGGTTAGTAATAATAATGGCCATAGCAAAGAATAATTATGGAACTCTAAGGACGAGCAGAGCACAGGAATGGACTAATTATGATAATAGCGCATTTTACGAAACAATTGATATTACTGAATTTAAAGGTTTCGCCGCAAGCGCAGGAATAACAAATGGCTGCGACATAAAGCTATCAACTTCGCACTGGGAAAAAGCACGTTCAGTTTTAGAGGTTGGGGCTGGATATGGCAGAGTAATAAATTATTTATTACAACATAAATTTCTGGGACATATAACAGCAATTGAACGCTGTAATAAAATGTTTAATCATTTACAAAAACAGTATGCTCGTAATGAAAATGTTACTTTATTGCATTGCGATCTTCATAATCTTAATCAAATTAATTTTGATAGAACCTTTGATGTTATTTTTTGGTTATGGTCTGGTATTACTGAATTTTCATTCAAAGAACAGCCATTTATAATATTCGAATTAACAAAATTACTTAGCAACAATGGCATACTAATTATTGATACAATGCCTGAATTTATAATCCCATTAAATGCGGCGGAAAAAACCCCAAGCTCTAGTTATACATGCCAAATGCACAACACAACTATTTGTGGCTATTGGATCTCTAAAGATAAGATAGAAGAAACTGCTTTTCTAGCAGGATTCGCCAATGTAACACATTTAAACTATACTACTGATACCAATAGAAAGCGTTTGCTACACTTTCTTAGTAAAAGTCTTGTGAGATATCCGAATACATCCTTTAACGAAAGAACACATGTCAGGAAAATTTTTATGCAACACCCCATCTACTGTAGTTAATAAATTTTTATCTTCCAAAGGCATTTCACTACTATTACGCATGCCAGCGTGCAAATCCACATTATTATGAAAGTAATCAAACGATACTAGATTAAATAAATCATAAAAAGGAGTATCATCAATATTGTATTTACCTGACAAAAACTCCTGCAAATGTCGCTGTATTAAAGATCTTATTTCATGCAAGTCTGATACGAAACTACTTCTAGTTCTGGAATGCGGCATAAATTCAGGAGCTATAGGAAATTGTAAAGAATAGTAAATTGGACTAGATTCCAAATTATACATATTAAAAACTTGAGGATGCATAATTATTGGAGGATAATTTCTAATTTCATAATCTTTTATATATACATTCTGCAAACCCAATATTGGCCCTGCACTGTTATCTTTGGCTGGCCCAAAGCCTGGTACTTCTCCGATTCCCGCAAACATAAGATATTTCACGGTATCAATAATATACCCACTAGATTTAGCTTCATACTCCTTTAAAATTATCGAAAAAATTAAATTCCAAAGTACTTGGTTACGAAAAAATTCTGTACCTCTCCATATTGAATCATGGAAATAGTAATAAAAATTTTTCCAACTTACATCTTCCAAATGCTCAAACCAATTTTTTGAAAAAAACAAAACTTCACATTGCCAAGGATGTTCAAAAGTCGGATGATTAGCTATTTGCCTAAATATTTCCCAATGCGCCATCAAAGATTTAGGAGTACTTACCGTCAAATCAAAACGTTTTCTTAGCTTAATATGTTTTTTATCTTCTGAAATTTTTGGCAACATGAATATTGAACGTGCACCAGCACTCATATCCCAAATGAATACAGGCTGCTGAGTTTTTTCAGGATTTAATACTCGCCATGCACCAAAAGGCTCGCCAGAATATATCAAACCATGAAAAGAAACCGTATGAGATTCAAGAGGCAAAAAAAGTTCGCAAGAATTCTGCAAAATCATGCAAACAGGATTTGAGTTTAAATTGTAATCTAATCCTGCCCGCAATTTGGGATCAATTGAAGAATCAGTTATAGCAACTATATCTCCTTGCTGATTAGGCAGCATAAATAATGCTCTTTGCAATATCAAACTGCCATAAGGATAAGAAGCCCTAGCTAACCAATGCTTTTTATCTGGGTTTATTTCATCAATAATCCTTGCAAATTCAGGATTAACTTTCGCAACATCCTCCCTCACCTGATCCCAAGTCTGAACTTCCAACTTTCCTTTAAATGCTAAACTCATAACCGAATTCCCCAAATAATTGCAAGAAAACCTAGCATTTCTCTTGTCCTGAGAAAGAAATTTCTAGCCCACAGCTCAAAAACTACCCAACTCAAAAATCTCACTACCCCCCAATCCCCAACATCCGCTTCAACCTAGGAATCAGCAAAACCAAACACCCCACCACCAACACAATAAACCCCGTAATAAACAAAAACTCATTCACATACGCCACACTTTTAAATGGCAAAAATTTCCCCACTTTATCAGAAAACTTCGCCAACAAACTACTCACATACCCACCCATACCAATAAACAAAAACCAACACCCCATCATCGTCGTTTTTAACCCCTGTGGCGCAATATCGCTGATAGCCGTATAAATAGCCGGCGCAATCACCACCTCCCCTGCACTTAACAACAAAATCCCCAAAATCAAACCCACAGCAATCCAATTGGTCGCCGCCGCAAAAGCAAAACAAGCAATACCCAAAGCCCCCAAAAAAATCCCCACCGCCAATTTATTGATAATCAACAACTGAATGCCCCTAGCCCTCAGCCAAAACCACAAGCCAGTAATCACGGGGGCTAGCAGTAATACAAACAAACAATACAAAGTACTAAAAGTGCTGGCAGGTAATTGTGTATGAATCACCCCTTGTTGAATCTTCAATTGTAAAAATAATGTAATTGATGTTCCAATTTGCATACCTGCAGCAAAATAAAACATACCAAAAAAGCTCATGATTAACAATGCCAGTAACCGCTGACGCATTGCACTCTGATATTTAATAATCATTATCAGTATATAACCGATGCTACCTACGAAAAATAAACCGACTACCGTATTCAATGACGCCGGATAATAAAAGGTCAAACTCAGCAGCACACTACCGACCAGTAAGGCCAAATAAGTCAATTCCACACCCACATGACTGATATTAGGCTGATGTTGTTTATCTTCATAGGTCTGCCAATTAAATATAAACCAGCATAATCCCAGCGCCAAACCAATTGCACTGCACAAAAAACCCGCACTCCAACCCACTGCATAAATCATAAAACCATAAACCAACGGCCCAAGACTCCCACCCACATTCACGGCAAAATACAACCAGGTATAGCCAGCTTCCTTACGCGTTTCACCCGCAGCATATAATGTACCCACCATGTGCGTCGCCGTACCTTTATATAATCCAGAACCCACCAGCGACGCCGCCAATCCCAAACAGAAAAAATATCGATTATAGGAAATCAACAATAAATTACCGGCAATATTAAGCACTGCACCCAATAACAAAGTATTGCGACTCCCCAGCCATTTATCCCCCAGCACTCCACCCATAATCGGAATGGCATAAGTAAATGCCGCATAGGCGCCATACAGCAAAATACTTTCACTGCGCGGCAGCTTAAAGATATGCATAAAATATAAAACCAGTATGGTTTGCGTACCGTAATAGCTGAAGGTGTCCCACAATTTGCCAAAGGCTAATACCCATAAGGCTTTGGGGTGTTTGAATAATTCCATAGTTTGTCCGATAAGTTACGAAGTAATGATTATTTCATTTGGTTAGATATGCCTATTCTAACTGGATTACCGGTAGTTTGCTGGGGTATAATTTTTGCGAAGTAAATATTTTTCTACTCCTACCAACCTAGGTGAAACATCACCTAAAATTTTTCAATAATCCCTTCGAATAAGACAAGGATACCGTAATGGAAGCAACCCAAACCAAAACCTGGCAAACCGTCCTCGCCAATGAAAAACAACAACCTTATTTTCAACGTATTCTGGATTTCCTCAAAACTGAACAAGCTGCTGGTAAAAAGATTTATCCTAAGTCAGCTGATATATTTAACGCGTTTAAATACACGCCCCTTGAAGCAGTCAATGTGGTGTTGATTGGCCAAGATCCTTACCACGGTGCAAATCAAGCACATGGTTTGTGTTTTTCAGTACAACCGGGAATCGCTCCCCCACCCTCGCTACAAAATATGTTTCTGGAATTGCATAATGATCTTGGTTTACCCATACCCAACCACGGTTGTTTAGAAAAATGGGCTAAGCAAGGTGTGTTGCTATTGAATACAGTCTTAACAGTAGAATCGGGAAAACCGCAGTCACACGCCAACATCGGTTGGGAAATTTTTACGGATAAGGTGATTCAGATTTTAAATGAAGAAAAAGAAGGGCTGATATTTTTATTGTGGGGTTCGCCTGCGCAACGTAAAGGAAAAATTATTGATGCCAGTAGACATTATGTGCTGAAAGCACCGCATCCTTCGCCTTTATCGGCACATCGTGGGTTTTTGGGATGTGAGCATTTTTCTAAAACCAATCAGTTACTGCGGCAACAAGGGAAGAGGGAGATTGATTGGAGTTTGTAGAATCTATACAGCCTTAGCTTTTTTCTTCTTACATTCGTGACTTTTTCCCTTCTCCCGTCTGTGACCGAAGGGAATCCCCTTGTGGGACGGGAGAAGGAAAAAGGCTAAGGCTGTAAGAAGAAAAATCCATCAACCGTACACCAAACTAACATTCTCCAACCCGCACAGTGCATACAATTCTTCTAACGCCAATTCACCCGGCTTCACTCGCCATTCCTCGCCCAACGCCAAACGTGCCGTAGACATTTTCTGGTGATACTCCACCCATACCGGACAATTACCCCCAGCAGCACTAGTCAAAGCTTTTTTAAACGCTGAAAAAAATTCCGGCGTTATTTGCTTCTCTTTCAGATGCAGCAATAAATATTTAGCAAATTTTTCTCGTGCCCCACCCATGTCATACAATTGTCGCGCTACCAATTTATAACCATCGGTAAACTCATCCACACTGACCTCGCCTTCCACCACCAATAACTGATCTTTCACCAATAACGATCGGCAGCTGTCAAAAACTTGCGAAAACACCATCATTTCGACGCGACCCGTGCGATCTTCCAACGTCAAATAAGCAATACGATTACCTGATTTAGTCTGCGTAATACGCAAGGCAGATACATAACCTGCCGTAAAAATCAGCTTATCCCGACCCGTTGGTCTTAAAGCACTAAGCGGCACGGCAAACTGTGCAAGTTCTTCCTCATAACGCATAATGGGATGACCAGAGATATACCAACCTAATGTGTCTTTTTCACCTGCCAAGCGTAAAGCATCCGGCCAAGGTTGCACCTTGGCATAATGCGCGGCAGGCGTGGTATCTTGTGAATTAAAATCACCGCCAAATATATCCGTCTGTCCCTGCAAACGCGCACGGCTTTCCTGTTCCGCTGCTTGTAATGCAGCATCCACAGAAGCAAATAACACAGCACGTTCCATTCCAAAACAATCCATAGCACCTGAGCGAATCAACGCTTCCAACACCTTGCGATTGACTTTACGCGTATCCACCCGCACACAAAACTCAAACAAATCTTTGAAAGCGCCCTTATCTGTCCGCTCTTCTAAAATACCATCCAACGCCGCACTACCCACCCCTTTAATTGCGCCTAATCCATAAAGAATTTCACCTTCTGCATTCACGGTAAATTGATACTGCCCTTGATTAAGATCCGGTGCTTTAATTATCAATCCCATCTTCAAACAATCTTCAAAAAACCGCACTACTTTATCCGTATTATCCATATCCGAAGACAAAACCGCCGCCATAAATTCCGCTGGATAATGCGCCTTTAACCACGCCGTTTGATAAGACACCAACGCGTAGGCCGCCGAATGTGATTTATTAAATCCGTAATCGGCAAACTTCTCCATCAAATCAAAAATCTGATTAGCCAACTGTTCATCGACACCGCGAGCGCCTGCACCGCTGACAAAAATCGCGCGCTGCTTGGCCATCTCCTCAGGTTTTTTCTTACCCATAGCGCGGCGCAAAATGTCTGCACCCCCCAAGGTATAACCGGCCAACACTTGCGCGATCTGCATCACCTGTTCCTGATAGAGAATCACACCATATGTCGAGCGTAAAATTGGCTCAAGACTAGGATGAGGATATTCAACTTGCGCACGTCCATGCTTACGATTTAAAAAATCATCCACCATGCCTGATCCCAATGGACCCGGTCGAAATAACGCTACCAACGCCACGATATCGTCAAACTGATCGGGCGCTAAGCGGCGTATTAGATCTTTAATACCACGCGACTCTAACTGAAACACCGCCGTCGTCTGACAAGACTTCAGTAACTCAAAAGTCTGCTGATCGTCCAATGGCAAGCTGTTTAAATCGACAGAAGCTTCACCTTGTTTTTTACGCTTAGCGTTAATTGTTTGTAACGCCCAATCCATAATTGTCAGCGTACGCAATCCTAGAAAGTCAAACTTCACTAAACCGACTGCTTCAACATCATCTTTATCAAATTGCGTGACGCGGTTTTCACCATCTGGCTCACAATATAACGGCGTAAAATCCGTCAAAACCGAAGGCGCAATCACCACACCGCCAGCATGTTTACCCACATTGCGCGGCACGCCTTCTAACTTCAACGCCAAATCAATTAAAGTTTTAACTTCTTCTTCCTGTTGATAACGCTGCATTAATAACGGCTCATCAGTCAACGCTTTTTTCAACGTCATGCCTAATTCAAACGGAATTAATTTCGCCAGTTTATCGACAAACCCATATGGATTTCCCAACACGCGTCCAACATCACGCACCACCGCACGCGCCGCCATTGTGCCGTAAGTAATAATCTGCGCTACGCTGTCACGACCATATTTTTGTGCAACGTAATCGATCACCCGATCACGACCTTCCATGCAAAAATCAATATCAAAATCCGCCATGGAAACGCGTTCAGGATTTAAAAAACGTTCAAACAATAGATCATGTTTTAACGGATCAAGATCGGTAATTCCCAAAGCATAAGCAACTAAAGAACCGGCACCAGAACCACGCCCCGGTCCTACAAAAATATTTTGCTGTTTAGCCCAACGGATAAAATCAGCCACAATTAAAAAATATCCGGTAAAACCCATGTTCTGGATAACCGCCATCTCCAACTGCAGGCGTTCTTCATAGGCGTGACGGGAATTGGGAGCTGATGGTGTGGCAAGTTGTGCTACATAGACTCCTTCCCCCCACAGGTTAATGAGACGTTGTGCTAATCCCTCTTTAGATTGTTGCTGAAAAAAATCATCAACTGCCATACCCTCCGGCACAGGAAAATTCGGCAAAAAACTCTTGCCCAGCGATAACTCGACATTACAACGTTTGGCAATTTCGACACTATTCGCCAATGCTTCTGGGATATCAGAAAACAAGGCAGCCATTTCTTCAGGGCTGCGAAAATATTGCTGATCGGTATACTCTTTTCTGCGACGCGAATCATCCAACACCCAACCACCATGTATACACACTCGCGCTTCATGCGCTTCAAAATCCTCACGGTTTAAAAACCGCACATCATTGGTTGCCACTACCGGCATATCCATCTTGGCAGCTAAAGCCAATGCTGCCTGCAGATACAACTCTTCCTGCTCACGACCAGTGCGTTGCAATTCTAGATAAAATCGCTCGGGGAACAATGCATGCCATTCTGTCAATAATTGCTCTGCTAACTTGGGTTGGTTAGCAATCAACGCCTGGCCGATATCCCCCTCACGTCCTCCCGATAGGGCAATTAAACCGCTGGATAATCCCGGTATCCAGGATTTATCTATCAATGGCATTCCCAAATGTTGTCCGTGCAAATAAGCTTTTGAAATCAACTGCGTTAAGTTTTTATAGCCCGTGTGGTTTTGGCACAGCAATATCAGTCGGTGGGGTTTTTTATCATCTGCGGCATTACGAATCCATAAATCAGCGCCAATGATCGGTTTAATACCCGCTGCTTGCGCGGCGCGATAAAACTTCACCATCGCAAATAGATTCGAATGATCGGTAATGGCCACTGCCGGCATATTGGCTTTGGCTGCGGCTTTCATTAACGGTTTGACGCTGATCAAACCATCGATCATGGAATATTCGGTGTGGAGGTGTAAGTGGATGAACTGTGGTTGCGGCATAAGTAATTTTTGAGTTTGATATGCATATTATATGACTGAAGACTATCGTCCTAGTTTTTTTGCTGTCATCCTAAGCGTAAGCGAAGCATGACAAGAAAACTCAGGATAACAGTTAGGGCTCAACTTCTGCAAAAATCTCCGGCATCACCGATAATTGCACTGACCTAAAATCGCGACGATGTAATTCACAAGGCCCTAAACGCTGCAAAGCCGCCTGATGCTCACGGGTCGCATAACCTTTATGCTTTTCAAACCCATAACCAGGATACTCTTGACTCAGCGCAATCATCTCGCGATCACGTACCACCTTAGCCAAAATAGATGCTGCACTGATCGCAGCAATTTTCTGATCGCCTTTGACGATGGCCTGAACTGAATAAGGCAATGTGGGGCAGTGCGTGCCATCCACCAAAACGTGCTGCGGCACCACCGACAATGCCAAAACCGCCCGCCGCATTGCTAATAAACTGGCATGAAAAATATTTAAACTGTCAATTTCCGCCACTTCCGCCCGGCCAATCGCCCAGGCGATTGCTCGCTCTTGTATCAGTGGAAAAACCGCTTCACGCTGTTCTTTCGTCAAAAGCTTAGAATCCCCAAGCCCCGCAATGCGCCGTTTAGGATCAAGTATTACCGCAGCCGCCAACACCGGTCCAGCCAATGGACCTCGCCCGACTTCATCCACACCCGCAGTCAACGCATGTTCGGTTTTCCATAACAAGCGCGGCGCTTGAGATTGGGGAGCGCGTTTATTCATAGGGACTTCCGTTTAAATTCCGTGTTTAAAGGGAAATCAGTATATATAGATTTGCGGATATTGCATCTTAATTTTCCTCTTACAGCCATAGCATTTTCCCTTCTCCCGTCTGTGACCGAAGGGAATCCCCTGGTGGGATGGGAGAAGGGAAAATGCTATGGCTGTAATAGAAGCAGCTACAAACCCTATACAATCTATAGATTGATTCCAAAGAAAAAAAATGCGAATATTTCAAAATTGTGACATAAACACCGCTTTGCCCCGTATCCAACACGTTGCAAAAAGGCTATACTTTGAATTATCCTCAAGGAAGGAGGAAGAGTGATAGATAACATACAACAGTTCTGTATCCTTCAAACCCATCCAGAACAATTTGCCAACCATCTCCATACCAACATGCCTAGTGACCATTAAAACATGAAAATAATTAAGTGCGGGGTAATCGGTGTCGGCTACCTTGGTCGATTTCATGCCGAAAAATATGCCAAGCTACCGAATGCCCAATTAATTGGTGTTTGCGATACAGATGCAGACAAAAGTAACGAAATTGCTCAAAAACACGGGGTACTTGCTACCCAGGATTACCATGAACTACTTGGTAAAGTCGATGCCGTCAGTATCGTCACCCCAACCCAATCCCATCATCAGATCGCCAAAGTCTTTCTTGAACATGGTGTACATGTACTTTTAGAAAAACCCATCACCAACACCGTCGCTGAAGCGGATGAATTAATCAAGATAGCTGATAAAAATAAATTAGTACTACAAATTGGCCATCTAGAACGCTTCAACTCCGTCGTCAATGCCTTGGAAAAATATCTAGATCGACCGCGATTTATCCAATGCAGTCGGCTTGCACCTTTCAAACTGCGCTCTATTGATGTCAGTGTAGTACTCGATCTAATGATCCATGACATCGATTTAATTCAATACCTAGTAGGCTCGCCAATTAAACAAATCCATGCCAATGGCGCTTGTGTGTTATCCGATCAGATCGATATCGCCAATGCCCGCATCCAGTTTGAAAACCATTGTGTTGCCAATGTCACCGCCAGCCGCGTGTACTTAAAACAAGAACGCCGCCTACGGTTATTCCAGCCGGAAGCTTATATTTCCGTTGACTTGCAGGGTAAACAGCTCGCGATCCATCGCAAGGGCACCAATGAAATGTTCCCCGGCATCCCAGAAATCATCTGCGAGGAGCAAGCTTTTGAACAAGGCGATGCCCTGCGTGATGAGATCATCGCGTTTTTAGACTCCATCGAAAATCAGAAACCGCCGGTGGTCTCAGGCATAGATGGCAAGCGGGCACTCGCCACTGCGATTGAGATTACCAATATTGTGAATCAGCAGATGGAGTTGTTTAAAAAAACCCAGGCTATGGAGTCGGCTGAGGGGTAAGGGTGTAACCATGCTTCCTTCTCTCCCTTCCGCATCTTCTCTCCTTGGGGCATAGGCTTCAGGATAAGCACCATAACTCCCTCTTGAGAGGGGATACAGTGCTTAGTTGGCGCTTGTATTGCAAGAAAAGAGAGAGCCACAAAGCTACCACAAACATAAAACCCAACTTAAATGACCTCACCCTCCACAAAACGCGTACTCATCGTCTCTGGCGAAGCCTCCGGCGACCATCATGCTGCGCAACTCGTGCAAGAAGTACACAAAATCGACCCCAATGTGCATTTTTCTGCCATGGGCGGAGAACAAATGCGCAAAGCCGGAGTGGAAATCATTGTCGACTCCAAACCTTTGGCGGTAGTGGGCGCCATAGAAATCCTGCAGCATTTTGCCCCCATCTTCCGCGCTTGGAAAACGCTCAGGCGACTGATTAAACAACAACCGCCCGACCTAGTCGTACTCATTGACTATCCTGAATTCAACTTGCAAATCGCCAAAGCCGCCAAAAAAGCTGGCATCAAAGTACTCTATTACATCAGCCCTCAAGTCTGGGCTTGGAAACAAAAACGCGTCAAAACCATACGTCAACGCGTCGATAAAATGCTGGTGATTTTCCCTTTTGAAGCAGAGTTTTATCAAAAAAGTGGCGTTCCCGTAGAATTTGTCGGCCACCCTTTGACCGGCAAAGTGCAGCCCAACATTGATAAAGCGCAAATGCAGCAAGAGCTCAATCTTGACACAAAAAGCCGTGTGATCGGCTTATTACCTGGTAGCCGTAAAGGGGAAATTCGACGCTTATTACCTGTGCTGTTAGCCGCTGCCCAACAGTTGAAAAACCGCTACCCCGATTTAAATTTTGTTTTGCCGTTGGCTTCCTCCTTAAGCCGTGAAGATCTAGCGCCTTATTTGCAACATTGCGATCTACCCATACAGGTGATTTCCGGGCAATTCTATAACGCCCTACAGTTATGCGATGCCGCTATTGTCACCTCGGGCACGGCCACATTGGAAACCGCTTTGATGGGCGTCCCCATGGTGATTGTCTATAAAACCGCCGCCTCGACTTATCATATCGTCAAACGCATTATCAAAATTCCTTATATTGGCTTATGCAACATCGTTGCCGGCAAGGCTATTGTGAAAGAATTGATACAGCATGAAGCGAATGTAGAGAATATTTGTGCAGAAATCAGCCATATACTGGAAGATAAGGATTATCACGATACCATGCAGCAGAATTTGCTGCAGGTAAAAGAGAAACTGGGTAAAGGCGGTGGATCACAGCAAGCAGCTAGCGCTTTGCTGGCGTTGTTAAATGATTAAGTAACCTCTTGCGAACACGCCAACTGAAGGAGACAAACAAACAACTAAAACCCCTTGACCAACTCCTGTAAAAACCCTTTAAAATCATCCGCCAACTCTTTATGTTTCAAAGCAAAATCCACCGTCGCCTGCAAATAACCCAGCTTACTGCCACAATCATAACGCTTGCCGCGTAACTGGTAACCAAAAACAGATTCTTTATCTAACAACCGAAATATTGCATCAGTCAATTGAATTTCCCCACGGCCATCGGCTGCAGTTTCTTCCAACATGTCAAAAATAGCCGGAGTCAGTAAATAGCGCCCCACCACGGCTAGATTTGAAGGTGCCTGTTCGGGTGCAGGTTTTTCAACGATAGTCTGAATACGCCCCACACCTCCCTGCTGTTGCTCTAAAGCAACGATGCCATATTTGCTAGTTTCTTCCCGAGGAATCTCTTCTACGGCAATCACACTACCCTGCATCTTTTCATAACAAGCCACCATCTCCGTCAAGCAAGTGTAGGCACCTGTTTCAATTAAGTCATCGGCTAGCAAAACAGCAAACGGTTCATTTCCTACCAGATTTTTCGCACACAATACTGCATGCCCTAAACCTAGTGGATTACGCTGACGGATATAAACACACGAGACATTCGCCGGTAAAACTTCTTGCACAATATTTAACAGTTCTGTTTGTCCGCGCTGTTCCAATGTGTGTTCTAATTCAAAATTGGAATCAAAATGATCTTCTATGGCTCTTTTACTGGAGCTAGTGACAAAAATAAGTTCATTAATGCCGGCTTTAATAGCTTCTTCGACCGCATATTGAATAAGTGGTTTATCGACAATGGGTAGCATTTCTTTGGGATTGGCTTTGGTGGCCGGTAAAAATCGTGTACCTAAACCAGCAACGGGAAATACAGCTTTTTTGATGGGATGCGGCATAAATGGGTATCTCCTGATGATATAAATTCCAACTAGAAGGGATTATATTCAATTTACTGGAACTATTCAGTAAATTTGTCTCTTCAGCCGCTGCTTTTTCCCTTCTCCCCTTGTGGGAGAAGGGAAAAAGCAGCGGCTGAAGAGAGAGAAAAATATCCAAAAAAAAACGCAAGTGCTCTGTGAATTAACTACAAAGCACTTGCGAATCCCACAACAAACTTGAAGAATTTCTACCAAATATGTACCGGAGGGTCTACTGGTATGGGATGATTTCTCGGCTCCCAAAAATGCCAGCCTTTCCACCCACGGCTTATAACGGGTCCAGCACCCCCGCCGATGACGATTTCCATTTCTTTATCCGTTAAATATTGCACTGAAGTATTCATATAACACACTCCTCCATTCAACTTACTCACTTGCTTCAGGCCATAAAAAAACTAGCAGTCATAATTTAAATATAATTCAAAAATGAGATTGTGCAAGTTTTAGACAGATATTTCTCTGTATTTTTAGTATTTTTAAGCGCATCTACTACCTATTTTTGCTTAAATATAGTTATTTTTAATTTCTCAAAAATTTTCAGAAAACCATAAGAATTACTTATTAAAATGGTTTATCTTTTAGAAACCAATTGTGAGACCGCTATGACAACACTTTTCTTCAAAGAAAAAACCCCTGAACAAGAACTTGCAACGCTTGAAAGAAACCTTGAGAGAGAGCTTCAACTAGGAATTGAAGTAAAACCTTTTAACAAAAATGGTTATTCTGAAATCGAGACTTTTCTCAATAAAACCATGCTCTTAACTGAAGAGGAAACTAATAAAATCGATAAAGCTGCCGAAGCTGGCATTGAAACACGTTTTGAAACCCTCAAAAATCTTTACAATGCATTAACTAAAAGGTTAACGCATGAACAAAATAATACAGAATTGCAAAAAGCGTATGACAGGGTAAGTTCTTTATATGGCAAATTATTAGGAGAAAAGATGGGAGATACTCCTCGTGAATATGAGCCTCCTCAAATTAGGTAGTGATTTTTCACAGGCTTGAAACTGTAGAGAGCTTAATTGGAGAAAATTTATCCCGAAAAAGTCACTTCCTGAATATGCTTAATCTGATCTCGTACCCGCGCCGCCTCTTCAAATTCGAGATTCTTCGCATGACGGTACATTTTTTCCTCCAACTTTTTAAGCTCCCTCGCTAACTTCTTCGCCGGCATGACCTGGTACACCGCTGCCTCTTCTGCGACACGCTCGGCGCGTTCACGTGATTGCGGAGAAAATTCCTCACTGGTTTCTAAAATTACTTTGACGGCTTTTTCAATACCTTTGGGCGTAATGCCATGCTGCTGGTTATAAAGCGTCTGCAGCTCACGACGGCGATTGGTTTCTGAAATCGCGCGCTGCATGGAATGGGTTATCCTATCGGCATACATAATCACCTTACCATGAATATTACGCGCCGCGCGCCCGATGGTCTGGATTAAAGAACGCTCAGAACGCAAGAACCCTTCCTTATCCGCATCCAGAATCACCACCAACGATACCTCCGGTAAATCCAAACCTTCTCGCAGTAAATTAATACCCACCAACACATCAAACGTACCCAAACGTAAATTACGAATAATTTCCACACGCTCAATTGCATCAATATCCGAATGCAGATAACGCACCTTCACGCCATGCTCTGCCAGATACTCACTTAAATCTTCTGCCATGCGCTTAGTCAAAGTCGTCACTAATACTCTTTCATCGCGAGCCACCCGCAACTGGATTTCCGATAAAGTATCATCGACTTGCGTCGCAACTGGGCGCACTTCAACTTCAGGATCAATCAAACCAGTGGGACGCACGACCAGTTCAATAATCTGCTCAGAATGCTGACGCTCATAATCTCCTGGTGTGGCTGAAGTAAAAATTGTCTGCGGCATCAAATGTTCAAATTCATCAAAACGCAACGGACGGTTATCTAAAGCGGAAGGTAAACGGAAACCATATTCCACTAACGTTTCTTTGCGTGAACGATCACCACGGTACATCGCCCCCAACTGCGGCACGGTGACATGTGATTCATCAATCACCAGCAACGCTTCACTCGGCAGATAATCCACCAAAGTCGGTGGCGGTTCACCCGCGCTCCTCCCAGATAAGTAACGCGAATAATTTTCAATACCGTTGCAATAGCCTAGCTCCATAATCATCTCTAAATCATAACGCGTGCGTTGTTCTAAACGCTGCGCCTCCACCAGTTTTTGCATTTGATGTAAATCCGCCAAACGCAGCGCCAATTCTTGCCGAATAAAATCCACTGCATCCAGCAAACGCTGCCGCGGTGTCACATAATGACTTTTCGGAAAAATCGTCACGCGCGGCACGCGGCGCAGTACTTCTCCGGTGAGCGGATCAAAAAAGTTAATATCCTCAATTTCCGTGTCAAATAAAGCAATGCGCACGGCTTCACTTTCCGATTCTGCCGGAAAAATATCAATGACATCACCATGTACTCGATAAGTCGCACGACGAAAATCTGTATCATTGCGGGTATATTGCAATTCAGCTAAACGATGTAATAAATGCCGCTGTTCAATTTGGTCACCGCGGCTTAAGTGCAACAACATACTCAACGTCAACTGCGGATCACCCAAGCCATAAATTGCTGACACCGTCGCTACAATAATCACATCCTTACGTTCCAGCAGGGCTTTAGTGGCGGATAAACGCATTTGTTCAATCTGATCGTTAATCGATGCGTCTTTTTCAATATAGGTATCGGACGAGGGTACGTAGGCTTCCGGTTGGTAGTAATCGTAATAAGAAACAAAATATTCCACCGCGTTATGTGGGAAAAATCCGCGCATTTCTGCATACAGCTGCGCTGCCAAAGTTTTATTCGGCGCTAATACCAGTGTCGGACGTTGTACGGCTTGAATGACATTGGCAATGGTATAAGTCTTGCCGGAGCCGGTCACACCCAAAAGAGTTTGATGGGCTAATCCTTGTTGAATGCCATCGATCAGCTTGCTAATCGCTTGCGGCTGATCGCCTGCCGGTTTGTAGGAGGATTCGAGGGTAAAGAGTTTTGGCATTATGTCTCCCGGATAATTTTGGAGGGTTCTTGCTTTGAGAATAGCATTACCTATGAAGCTTTTATAGGAGATAACTAGTCGCTGGCGCGAAATTTAAAAAATGCACGTCGTCCCGGCTTCCTGCCGGGACGACGTGCATTTTTTAAATTGCGTGCCGGCGACTAATTACATTGCTCTTCTCCCCCTTGAAATACTCCATATCTCCCAGGAGGTATAGACACATCTTCTATTTACCTGCAAATTATTTATAATTCATCAATCCTGAACCAATTTCATTCCAAGGTAGTATTTGAATATCATTGCGGTTACTAGCATTATCACCCGCGTAGACTAAATAACGATGCACATGATTTTCTCCTACAATTTTTTTCCATTGCTGCAGGGATTTAAAATAATCAGGGGTAATGGTATTCGCAGACTTAATTTCTACCGCTTGTAAATATTGACCCTGTTCAATAATTGCATCAATTTCCATACCTAAATGGTCTCGCCAAAAATACAAATAAGGTCTTTGTCCTTTAGCTAAAGTAGATTTGATAATTTCCCCGAGTACAAATCCTTCAAAAATCGCGCCGCGACTGGCGTGCATTTGTAAATGCTCTGCAGATTCAATTTGCAATAATCGGCAGACAATAGCCGAATCATAAAAATATAATTTCGGCGTTTTTACCAAACGTTTATTGAAATTTTTATGGTAGGGTTGCAGACGAAAAACAATGTAGCTGGCTTCCAGGATACTTAGCCAATGCGATATGGTGGTATGAGATAGACCTGAAGCATTAGCTAACTCACTCATGTTCAACAACTGCCCATGCCGTCCTGCGCATAATCTGAGAAAAAGTTGAAATTTTGCCAGGTCTTTGATGTGAATAAGACTGCGAACATCACGCTCTAAATAAGTACGGATATAGCTGTCATACCAAATGTTTAAGGGCAAATGTTCATAGTAGGGGCGTGGATAGCCACCTTGAAATAGAAACTCCCATAAGCTTAGCTCCGGCTGATTGGGGCTAGATAAATATTCTGCATAGCTCAATGGCAATAATTCTAAAATGGCGGCGCGGCCGGCCAAGGTTTGGCTGATATGTTCGGCCAATAGAAAATTTTGCGACCCCGATAGAATAAAACGGCGTTTTTCTTGTGGGGTGTCTATGAGTTCTTGTAGATAAGAGAACAGGCCGGGGAAATTCTGCGCTTCGTCGATAATCCAATGACCTGAATAACTTTGCAAAAAACCGCGTGGGTCTTGCTGCACAAATAACAATATATCCGGTGATTCCAAACTCACGTAATGATAATCAGGGAAAAGGTGGCGCAACAATGTGGTTTTGCCACTTTGGCGAGGACCCGTCAGCACGATGATTTTAAAGCTTTGGCTTAGGGATTGTAGCGTGGGAGCGATTAGACGTTCGAACATGCAGCTAGCTTAAGCTTTTTTATGTAAATTTGCAAGTTGGGAAGTGAATTTTACATAAACTTTCACCCCCTTTGAAAAAGGAGGTGAGAACTTATAAATCCTAAAACGAGGGTGAATAAGAAGATTCCGCGTCATGCGATTCAAAAAAATCCTTTTGTATCGACCTAGCTATACGCTGTGCTTCCGTCAATAAATCGCTATCCCCTACCCCTTCCTCTAACCAGTCATACAATTCATCTTCTGCTAGGCATTCCAATTCATCCTCATTCGCATTCTGCGCAGCTTCATAAGCCAATTCAGCGATGTCATCGCCAACTGCTTCTGCATCATCGAAATCTGCTTCTTGAAAAATATGATTTAATGCGGATAAACCGGCTAAAAGCGCCAATTGTCGCTTGGCAGTGCTTAATTCTTTGGCCTCAAGGCTAGCAATAAACTCCGCCTTACTGCGCTGAAATAATGCTTCCCGCGACTCCTCCTGCACTTCCAGCTCCAAAGTCTCAACCGGCGCCGAAGTGGCTTGCTGCCATTTTTGCCGCCCGTTCAGTGCTTCTTGTTCCAGTTGTATGCCCTTGGCAATTGCGCTGTTGGTCATGCCAGGATTTAACTCTTGGGTTACATCGCTATAAGTTGAATCGGCTCGTGGTTGGGTCATTGGTTTGTTCTCTATGTCACATTAAATTGGTTGATGGTTTCGCTACTTTCACCATGGGTTTGGTGCTGAAGCTGGTGGTGATGCTTTATGAGCTTCCTCATTAATTACATCTTGAATTTGCTTTTCACCTTCTATCAGCGCACTTTTGTATATCTTTGCTTTGTCTGGATCTGACTTGCCATTAGCTTCGCTATTTGCCTTACGAAGAAGGTCATCAACAACTCTTTTAAACCCCTCATTTGCTTGATATTTAGAAAAATCATCCAACTGATTATAACCTCGATGATTTTTAAAATGTTCCGTAAGTTCTTGTCTTACTCGTGCCTCATCATACGGAGCTGTTCGTGAAGCGTGCCAGGATTGTGGACCCCCACTTGCACCACCAGGAGAAGGGCTAGCTGTTGTGGTTGGCCGAGTGGGAGACGATGGTACAATAGGCGCAGGAGAAGATCCTTGAAAAGGAATCATAGTGGTAATGCCTAAAGATTTCAGTTCATCATCCCGCCCTAATTTTATCAAGCGTTCACTGTCTGCCTCATTCAATTTTGTGAGTTTCTTACTCGATTTTATACTTTCATCCATTGCTGTTTTTACTTTACTTTTTATTTCATCTGCACTTGCCCCGCCTTTTCTTAGATCATTTTCAAGAGTTGCTATTGAATGACCCAAAGCTTGGGCTATCTGCCTATCCTGATCTTGTTTTGTACGCGGAGCTGTTGCCGCTATAGTCTTTCGGGTTATACGGCTATAACTATCTGAAGATGAGGATGATACTACTGAACGCGGCGTTGAAATTGAATCAGCTCCTTTTGCTGCAATTTCAGCTGAAGTCGGTAAAGAGGGCACAGGAGGATCACTCGGCGCACCTGAGAATCTAGAAGCACCTGGTCCTGTAGGTGATTTCTGCTCTGATATCCCAGGGGAGGGAGCGCCAGGTGCAGGTGGAAATGCGCTAGGTTGGGGTTGGCCAGTGCCGCCTTGGTTAGAAGATGCATACGGAACAGGGTTATCTCTAGACTGGGTACTTCCGCGATATAGATCTGGATAGTCAATAGGATCATATTCAGGACCATCGTTTTCGCCTATATCTCCAGAAGCAATAGAAGGAGGTGCAAAGCTAGAAGGATATACCCCAGGTGCTGAAGTTGAAGGCATAGAATTCCCATCCCAACTTGGATTTATCCCCGGTGGAAAACTGGATGAATTTGGATGAGTTGGCGAAGTTAATGGTGGTAAGCCAGGCTGGCTAATCGTGCTTGAAGTAGAAGTAGTTGATAGCGGAGGATATAAATTTGTTGGGTTGCTTGATGAAGTGGTACTAAATTTAACTTCAGATGTAGATAATAATGGAGGAGCACTAACGCCATTCCCACCTGTTGGGGCGCTTGGCGAAGGAGATGTATGTAAACCAGACTGACTAATATTTTTTGAATCAACTAACGAAGCACTGTGAACAGGATTAGCAGTCATTTCTGAAGCACAATATTTTGAAAAATATTCGCTTGTTTTATAGTGTTGGCTAATATATTTATTTAATTCAGCAACTTGGATAAGTAACTGCCGATGATTCTCCTGATATTTCTTTGCCTTAGTCAGGTTTTCATCTACTCCCTGTTCAAAATCTCCATCCATTAGGTCTTTTATCTTATCTAAAAGAGTACTTAGGTCTTTAGCTACCTCATCTTTTTCCAGGTCTTGAGAGGGTGGCAGCAATTTATAAGCCATGTCACGACGCGGCGTCGCCTCGTTTTGTATGTATTTTAGAAGAGTATCATAATTAATGTCTTCTTCAGATTTTACATTTGATTTTTTTTCCTCTGTCTTGGGATTGGTATTTGAAGGAGCAAGTGATGCTATGCTTGGAGAAGTTAGAGAAGCAGGTGTTGTAGATGTATCCGATAAGGAGGGTGTACTCATTAAATCAGGAGATAATGAGGATGACCTTTCATCATTCTGTTCTCCATCCAGCATAAAATCTTCTTCTTCTTCAATAGTCAAATTGGGCACAAATGGAGCGTCACCCTCTGAGCTTCTCCGATATTCATCTAAAGGCTGATAATATATTTGGGGACCTTTTTTAAAATCTTCAACCAGGCGTTCAAACTCTAATTTAGGTTTTTCCTCAACCGTTGATGAGCTAGTTGGCGAACTACTACTTGAAGGTGAAGAAGCACTGGATGCAATGGGTTTAGGGGTTTGGGTTAATTCTGCTTGTTTTTTATCAGCACTCATTTTTCTTTCTCCAGTAGTTGGCACCGACAAAATAGATGTCGACTGAATAGGATGGTTAGGTTGAGATCTTGAAGTATTTTGAGAAACTGAACTCTTTAAATCTCGTAGTTCATTTTTTGCTTGTGTTAATCCCTGAATAGTATTTCTTACCTGTTGAAGGCTTTTTCGAATGCCATCTTGGTTTTGTGCATATTTGTCTCGTGACTTTTTACCCATTAATTCCCAATATCTTTTCTTTTCCTCTGGTGTTCCATTCCTATTAGGCGCAGGTGGAGACAGCACTCTGTGGGAAGAATCCACTACTGTGTGTTTCTTATCAGATTCTGTGTTAGATACTTTGCGTTGAGAATCTGAATGTGGGGCAAAAGAGCTAACCGAGGTAGTATGAACTGAAGCTTGCGAAACCTTATCATCTTTTTGTAGCTCCTTCAGTCTAGCTTCTAAATTAGCCATAACTTCACTATGTTTTTTTTCTTCTTGTAATTTATTTTGTTTTGCTATTTGCTTATCCTGTTGCTCCAAACGCTGCATGTCAAAAAAGCTATTTGTTAATAGCTTTGCTTGAACATCTTCATCTGGATCATTTGGGTCTAATATCTCTGGTTTAGATTTAGGACTGTGAAGAAATCCTAATTTTCTTAATTCCGTGGTATTTCGATTTTTTCTTTCTAGTAATCGTTTACCATAATCAGGGTGTTTATTTCTTTTAAATTCTGAATTAGTATGCCATTCTTCCAATTCTTTTCGAATTTTACCGCGCTCAATCCATAAATTCGTTTCTCTATCAATTTTGTCAGTCATTTTATGTACCTTTTAACCTTTTTCTCTTTACTTTAGTACTACATTCATTAGACCACATGAAATACGAGCTTTTTATTCCTCTATCATATATGGCTCAACTTAACAAAATCTTATTATATTCAATACATTGCTCTCCTGAGCGTAGCGAAGGATGACAGCCCTTGGTTAACCACCTAATCTAAATGCAGCCCCCCGATGTTCCAGGTCTTCTAATTCAGGAAATTCCTCAGCATACTCACGATTATCCTCTTGTTTCGCCAAAGCAATAGCCAGTGCAATGCGTTGCTCTTCAGTCAATCCTGAAGCATATTCATCTTTAAAGAAGTCTACCGCTTCTCCACTCAAAGTTGCTGATTTTTGATTGGGATTAGCGGTTTTTTGCGCTGCAGGTCGCTTGATTGGGGAATTAGCAGCTAACTCTTGTATCACTTTACTGTAACTAGGCAGTTGCGCATTGGATTCCGGCTGGACTTCTGGCGTGGGGGGCTTAGGAGCAGATTTTTTTATAATTTTTAAAGGTTTTAGATCTTTTTCAGCCTCATCTTGGTAAAGCGATTTCGCCAGCCCATTGAGACCATCAGTTAATTTTCGCAGATTCTGCTTTGATCTATTGGCGGTTGAACTGGTACGAATAGGCATGGTTTTTCTCACTTTACGGGTTGAGTTATTCAACTCTCCTTTTTAACTGCAATGAGCAAGGCTCTGTATCGCTAATCCATACGTTGGGAAATTTAAAATTTTGAAGTAATGGCTTTGGGAAGATGCCTCTCGGTACAGCACCTTTCTCACCTTTTACCATATTATCTGATAAAAATTAAGATAGTCTTAAGAGTCCGCCTGCACTGTTGTGAATCCTCTGTACTAGACAAAAAACGTCATTTACAAAAAAGCACTGTCATTCCCGCGAAGGCGGGAACCCATCCTTAACAGGCACTCAAACCCTTTAAAGACGATTAGAATTTCATTTTGATAAAATTAATGATGCTTTTATGCCTTTCAAGGATGGGTTCCCGCCTTCGCGGGAATGACAATATTTTTTGTCTAGTACAGAGTTGTGAATCTCTGTAGCGCACGAAAAAACTCACAACCTTCTCCCCTTGTTGGAGAAGGTTGTGAGTTTTTTCGTACTCTGCAGAGTTGTTGAACAACGCTACCATTCTTAAAGCTCCCCACCTGATGCTTTCATCCCATGATTATGGCATAGTACATTATATCTTTTATTTCTAATTAACCCTTGTGGAACCAGCCCATGCATATCCCACTCTCGCATAAAGTCAACCGCATCAAGCCCTCAGCTACCTTAAGCGTCGCCAGCCGTGCTGCGGAGCTTAAAGCTGCAGGTGAAGACATTATCGATCTCAGCATCGGTGAACCTGATTTCGACACCCCCGAATTTATCAAAGCAGCGGCTATCAAAGCCATACACGAGGGGTTCACGAAATACACGCCAGTGGAAGGTACTCCTGGTTTAAAACAAGCCATTATTCATAAATTCTCCCGCGAAAACCACCTCAACTACGAACCCAATCAGATTCTAGTCAGCAATGGCGCCAAGCAATCTTTTGCCAATTTATTCACCGCTTTGCTCAATCCCGCTGATGAGGTCATTATTCCGGCGCCTTATTGGGTCTCCTATCCCGATATGGTGTTACTGGCTGATGGCTCTCCGGTCACTATTCACACCCAAATTAAACAGCGCTTTAAAATCTCTCCAGCTCAATTAGAAGCCGCCATCACCCCCAAAACCCGCGTCGTGATATTAAATAGCCCCTCCAATCCCTCAGGCATGGCTTATAGTGAAACGGAGCTACGGCAGTTAGGTGAAGTGTTACATCAACATCCACGGGTGCTGATCGCGACTGATGATATTTATGAACATATCCTTTGGACTAAAGAACCATTTGTGAATATCGTCAATGCCTGCCCAGAATTGTACGAACGCACGATTGTCATCAATGGCGCTTCCAAAGCCTATGCCATGACCGGCTGGCGCATCGGCTATGCCGCAGGACCCGCACAAGTCATCGCTGCAATGAAGAAGGTGCAATCGCAAGTGACTTCCAATGCGAACTCCATCGCCCAAAAAGCCGTGGAAGCGGCATTAAACGGCGATCAATCCTGCATTACCACGATGAAGGATGAATTTAAACGCCGCCATGATTTTGTCGTTGAGAAAATCAATGCGATTCCAGGTTTAGAGTGCGCTTCCGCCGATGGCGCATTTTATGCTTTTGTGCGCGTGGAAAATATCCTCAAAGAGGAAGGACCCAAAACGGATTTGGATTTTGCTGAATATTTATTACAAGAGGCGAAAATCGCGGTGGTGCCAGGATCAGCTTTTGGTACACAGGGTTATATGCGCTTGTCTTATGCGACTAGTCTTGAAGTTTTAAAACAAGGACTGGAACGATTGGCAGCGGCGGTGCATAAGTTACAATTGGCTTGTGATGTTTGAGGGGTAACTTATTTCTTTAGCCCAATAGGATAGACGCACCAAACTAAGCATCACGTTTGTGGCGGCTTTGCTGAATCATTTGAATTTATTTCCTCTGCTGTCCTAGCTGTCATCCTGAGCGTAAGCGAAGGGTGACAGCTAGGACAGGACGACAGCTATGTCAGAATGCTTTATGGAGAGAAGGGAATTCAGTGCCAAAATAAACCTAACTACATTATCGGAAATTTTTGTGCAATCTTAGGCTGTTGGGTATGAGTATTAGGCTGCTCAACAACAGTAGACTCATTCTCACTCACATCAGGCTGTTCAATATATTTAGACTGCTTAGCCTTAGCCGGCTGCGCAACAGGAACCTTAGACTGCACCACATTGGCTTGAGGCTGCTCAGCATTAGTCCTCGGCTGTTCAACATAAACTTTCGGCTGCTTAGCTTTAGGCAACCAGGGGCTGACAGGATGATCTGTGGGGGGGGTATAATATACCTGCGATGGGATGTTAGTACCGCCAGGTTTATATCCAAAAGGATAATAATTACCAGGCTTGCAAGCACTTAAACACAACATTCCCGCTGCCACTAAACCGATTCTAATGATCTGCTTCATAAGTTTTCCTTAAGATTGAAATTTTAGATAGGGAAGTATAAATAAGAATGCAAAACAATCAATACCAGCCTTCACGCTAGCTATTTATTTAGCCATAACACATTTTCTAAACTTGACAGTCACCAGCAATATTCCTAGAATCGCCGTTCTGTTCTTTGATGACCGGCAACCGGTCTCGGGGCTATAGCTCAGCTGGGAGAGCGCTTGCATGGCATGCAAGAGGTCGGCGGTTCGATCCCGCCTAGCTCCACCAAATTAAAATCCCAAGTCTTCCCAATAAGCTTAAAAACCTAATAAAAACAAAGACTTAACTTTCAATATGTTCAATAAAATCCCATACAACCTATTGGTATCCAACAGTTTTCGGGGGGTAACTTTGGGGGTAACTTCTGCCAGAAAGTTCTTAGCTAACGATATCGACCCCCCAAGCTGAAGAGTAGCCATGATCGCTTATTCTTGTTAATTAAAGAATCATTGATTTTCTTGATTTTAAAACTATTTGTTTACTGGTAAAAAAATTAGGTAAAAATGAAGTTGGAAAGAAAGGATAAAAACTGGAGCTACTATGGTTGGTCTTTTTGCTTCTGGGCTTGTAATTACAACTCTAATCATGAAAATGTTGCCTGCCCTACTACTAGCCATCTGTATTAATCAAACCACTTTCAATAGCTATTCGAACAGCTTCAGCCTCTGTATTCGCGTTTAACTTTTTTAATGCCTTGCTTACATAACCATCTATCGTTTTCTTGCTAAGGTACAGATTTTTAGCAATTTCATGTCTTTTAACACTATGAGCAATCATTATAAGAACTTGTAATTCACGCTCTGACAACTGCATCATCGGGTGGGGATTATTTTGCAAACCAATATGAAGTGAAGCAATGGCTTTCTCCATTGATTGATCGATATATCGCTTTCCAGCGTTAACAGCTTGAATTGCGCATATCATTTCTTCCCTGTTCGCTCGCTTGCTTAAATATCCAGAAGCACCTAAATCTAGTAAACGCGCTGGGACTAATCCACTAGTATAAGTGCTGAGAACCAATATTTTCGGGGCTGGCTTGATTTGTAATAAACGCATGACCGCTTCAAAACCACCCATGCCTGGCATATTTAGATCCATTATGACAACATCCGGCATTACTTCACGAGTTACACGAATGGCATCTTCTCCATTGCTTGACTCACCAACGACATTAATATCTTTAGCATCCTTCAGCAAAGACTTAATAGCCGCCCGCACTATGTCATGATCGTCAACTAGCAGAACCCTAATCATGGGAAAAACCCCTATGTCTAAAAGAGATAATGCTAAACCTGGTAGTTTGATTGAATAAAATAGCTGAGAGGATGCAACTACAAGAGGGAGAGATTCTTTGCCATTCAGGCGATAAGGCAATTTTGGTCAAAAAAGAACAAAAACACATAAAAAAATTGGCATCTCGCGCTAATAATTATCTATTGGCTTTTCTGAGTGTCGCTGCAATTCAAATATCTATCTTAGGTTATGCTTAAATATTTTATGTATCATACCATACTGAGAAAATAAGTGCAGCCTCTTTGGGGTTTTTACAAAAAACTACAAACTAAGGTTAGCCTTTGAATTGCTGGAAATGGATTAAAAAATCTTGCAAAATTTTTTTTAAATAGGAAACATTGCTTGAAGAATAAGTTTTGTTTTATAGGCGGCACCGTAGAAAGCTATCTTAAACCGACCTTAGTTGTTTGCACATAAATTCTCCATTATATGGATATACCATATTAGCAAGGACAACAAACATCCTTAGAACCCTGCGATTAAAAGACAGTTACTTTTTTTAGCCCATTTTGATTGATACCAATAAAAATATAGTGTATAAAGCCTGTTCTCGTAACTTAGAGCCAAGCGCAAAGTGATGAGCAAGGGGGTAACTTCTTGGAGTATCTTAAAATACCCAGTTTTAAAAAGCCCATATAATCAAATGATTACCTTCTTAATGGCTAGCGCTAGTTCCACTAGGTCCCGTCCCCATCGTCTAGAGGCCTAGGACATCGCCCTTTCACGGCGGCAACAGGGGTTCGAATCCCCTTGGGGACGCCAGCTTGCCGGGCTGGTCGGCTCAGTTCGGGAGCCAGGCGGCGGTCCGGATTTCGCCGAATTCACGGGCGATCTTGCGCCAGGAAGCCCCCGCGTTCTCGGTGACGTAGACTTCGCCGAACAGGCTGAAGGCCAGGAGGCGGTTCGGTTCGGCGGGGTGGGTGGCCAGCCCCCAGACGGTGGCGTTGGCCGGGGCCGGGAGAGGCAGGATTTCCCAGGTCGCGCCGAAATCCGCGCTGCGGAGCACGTGGCCCCGCTCGCCGGTCGTGGTCTCGCCGCAGCCGGCGAACAGCACGGCCGGGTCATCGGTCTTGACCGCGATGCCGCGGGCATAGGGCAGCGGCCATTTCTCGCGGATGTCGAGCGACTGCCAGGTGTCGCCCAGATTGTCGCTGACGAACATCTCGCGCGCCGTGCTGGCGTAGAGCCGCTTCGGCTGTGTCCGGGCGACCGCCATGGCGTGGATGTCCGGGTCGTACAGACCCGTCTTGACCCGGGTCCAGCTATCCCCGCCGTCCACGCTGCGGAACACGCCGTCGATCTCGACCCCGGCCCAAACGATCCGGTGGTCGTCGGGGTCGACCACGAGGCCGGTGACGAAGGGGACGCCGATCGAGCATTCCGGGGCAATGTCGACGGCAAGCTTCTGCCAATGCCGTCCGCCGTCGCCCGAGCGATAGACGCCGGCGGGGCGGGTGCCGGCGAACAGGATGTCGGGATCGGCCGGGTCGATGGTCAGCGACCAGATCGTCGGCAGCGCATCGGCGCCGCCGCGGCGCTCCCATCGCTCGCCGCTGTCATGGCTCACGAACAGGCCGGTGTCGCCGGCGGCGAGAACGGTCCGCGGCTCGTGCGGATGGACCACGAGGGCCTGGATGCGGCTGTTGAGCGGGAAGGGGGCGCGGTGCCGGGTCCATGACTGGCCGGAATCGGGGCTGTGCCAGACACCCCAGCCGGCCGTTCCCAGGCAGATGCTGTAATTCGCCATTGGCCGCCTCCCATCGCCGCGCGTCAGCCACGGATGATGCCGCGAATTCGCGCGGGTGTCAGGCTCAGTGTGAGACGATGGCAATCACCGCGACGGCGGCGACCGCGACCGCCGCGCCCGCCCCGACCGCAAAGAGCACGCGCTCCCAGGCCGCCCGCGGAAACCTGCCGGGTCTCGCCGTCAACCGTCCCGGGCGTTCGGCGGGGCTGTCGAGAAAGGCCCGCATCCGCCGCGGGTTGGGCCTGATGACGACCATGGCGCTGCCTTTATGCAATTGGACTGCCTGCCGTCGATAACAACAAAACGCGGCAAATCCCTCCGACCGGAGCGATGGCCGTCGCGCCGCGCCGTGTCACGCGATTGCCATAAAACGGTAACCGCCGAGTCGCGGTTGGGCTGTTAAGAAACCGCCGGCCCGGCCCCGACGGGCCGCCCATACCCCCTTCCGGCGCTTTCCTGGCGTCCCTCGGACGGACCACAAAGCGAGCGTTGTTCATGCTGGTACTCGAAGGTTTGTCGCGGCGGTTTGGCGCCAAAAGCGCTGTCGCGGATATCTCGCTGCAAATCGACAAGGGCAGTTTCGTCGGCATCATCGGCCGCTCCGGCGCGGGCAAATCGACGCTGTTGCGCCTCGTCAACCGCCTGGTCGAGCCGAGCGGCGGGCGCATCCTGTTCGACGGCGTCGACGTCACCGGCCTGCGCGGCCGCGAGTTGCGGCAATGGCGCGCCCGCGCGGCCATGGTCTTCCAGCAGTTCAACCTGATCGGCCGGCTCGACGTGCTGACCAATGTGCTGATGGGACGGCTCGCGACGGTGCCGCCGTGGCGGGCGATGCTGAGCTGGTGGCCCGACGCGGACAAGGCCGTCGCCCTCGCGGCGCTCGAACAGTTCGACATGGCGCCGCTCGCCGCGCAGCGCGCCGACCAGCTTTCGGGCGGCCAGCAGCAGCGCGTCGCGATCGCCCGCGCGCTGGTGCAGGAGCCGGAACTGGTCCTGGCGGACGAGCCGACCGCCTCGCTCGACCCGCATAATTCGCGCGTCGTCATGGATGCGCTGCGGCGCATCAACAAGCATTTCGGCATCACCGTGATCTGCAATCTCCATTCGCTGGAGATCGCCCGCGCCTATTGCGACCGCCTCGTCGGCATGGCGGCCGGCGAGGTCGTCTTCGACGGCGCCACCGCGAGCCTCACCGACATCGCCGCGCGTGAGCTCTACGGCATTGCCTCGGAGGGCGCCGCCGCGCCGCCGCGCGCCGTCGAGGCGCCGCTCGCGGCGCTGGGCCAGCCCGCCGGATGAGCCGGCGCCGACCGGATAATTGCTGCAGTCGAGGAGGGGAGAATGTTGAACCGCCGTGAAGTCCTGCTGTCGGGCGCCGCGCTGTTGGCGACCACCCGGCTCGCCCGCGCCGACTGGAAGAGCCGGTATCCGGAGCTGACCTTCGCCGTCGTCCCGGCCGAGAACGCGTCGGGCGTCAGCGACCGCTACGCGCCCTATATGGACTATCTGACAAAGCGGCTGGGCGTGCCGGTCAAGTTGCGGCTGGCGAACGACTATGCGGCGGTTATCGAGGGGCAGCGGGCCGGCAACATCCAGATCGCCTATTACGGCCCCGCGTCGTACTCGAAAGCCTATCTGACCGGCGTCAAGACCGAGCCGTTCGTCACCACGCGAAACGGTTCCGGCGAGATCGGCTACTACTCGGTCATCTATGTGAAGGCGAGCAGCCCCTACCAGAAGATCGAAGACCTCAAGGGCAAGACCATCGGCTTTGTCGATCCGAACTCGACGTCCGGCTACAACGCGCCGCGCTTCTACCTGCACAAGATGGGGATCGACGTCGACACGTTCTTCGGCAAGTCGATCATCACCGGCAGCCACGAGAACGGCGTCATGGCGCTGGACAAGGGCACGGTCGACTGCTGTGCCGATTGGTACAACTCCGAAGACGACTCCAACCTCACCCGCATGGTCAACAAGGGTATGGTGAAGAAGGAAGATTTTCGGCGGATCTTCAAGACCCCGATCCTGCCGGGCTCGCCTTACGCCTATCTTACCGACCTGCCGGACGATCTGAAGAAGGCCATTGTCGCCGCGTTCATGGACGCGCCCACCAAGGACAAGGCCGCGTTCGACCGCCTGTCGGACGGCAAGGACAAGGAGTTCGTCGCCGTCACCCACAAGGACTATGCCGACATCGTCGAGATGATCCAGTGGGTCGACGACCAGCGGAAGAAGAAGGCGAGCTGAGGGCCGCGGCGAGGTTTGCAAGCATCGTCGTTCCGGGACAGCCTGCAGGGGCTGGACCCGGAATCCAGAACACAGAAGGTCGCCGTTATGGCTGGTAGTTGCGCCACCGTGGCGGAGTATCGTGTTCATGGGTTCCGGGTTCGGCCCGGAGGGCCGCCCCGGAACGACAAACGTTCCGCCAGATGACATGACCGCCGGGCTCCCCAGCCTGCCGCGAGGGCGGGTCGACCAGCTTCTCGGGGCGTATGGGCGTGAGGTGGCACGCCGGCGACGGCAATACGCCGCCGTGCTCGGCGTGCTGCTGGTGCTCGTCGCAGTTGCCGGGCGCTATGCCGAGATCGACCTGCGCAACCTGCTGCATCACCTCTCCGGCCTGACCAGCTATTTCGGCCGGATCATGCCGAAACTGCACGCCGACCACCTGACCGGCGATCTCGCCGACTGGTACTGGAACCTCGGCGGCTGGCTCAAGCTGTTGTTCGACACGGTGCTGATCGCCTATCTGGCGACGCTGGCCGGCGCGCTCGGCGCGGGCGTCCTGGCATTCTGCGCCGCCGAGAACCTGGCGCCGAGCCGCGCGCTGCGATGGACGGTGAAGCGCCTGTTCGAATTCTGCCGCACCGTGCCCGATCTGGTGTTTGCGCTGATCTTCGTCAGCGCCTTTGGGCTCGGCCCGCTTGCCGGCGTGCTGGCGATCGGCATTCACAGCTTCGGGACGCTCGGCAAGCTGTTTACCGAGGTGGCGGAAAATATCGACATGAACCCGGTCGAGGGTGTGCGCAGCACCGGCGGCCGGTTTGCCGATGCGGTGCGGTTCGGCGCGCTGCCCCAGGTGCTGCCCAACCTCGCGAGCTACACGCTGCTGCGCTTCGAGATCAACGTGCGCGCCAGCTCGATTGTCGGCTTTGTCGGCGCCGGCGGCATCGGCCAGGATTTGTTCGTCGCGATCCGCAAGTTCTACTACACCGATGTCAGCGCGATCCTGCTGCTGATCATCGTCACCGTGGCGATCATCGACCTGCTGACCGAGCGCATCCGCCATCGCCTCTCGCCGGTGGAGTACGCCGGATGAGTGCGCCGGTCTTCGGCGACAGCGCGACCGCTGTGCTCGACCGGCACAGCGCGCTGCTCGCCAGGTCACCGGAACGGCGGGCGATCGAAATCGGCGCGCCGCTCGCGCTTGTCGCGTTGACCGGCTTTTCGGTATGGTGGCTCGACATCTCGTTCGCGCAAATCCTGCCG